>JAKFCI010000072.1:0-9336 GCA_036676725.1 Chitinophagaceae bacterium | reverse complement strand
ATTTGTTTTATTTCATTACCATTTTTTGCATCTAATATTTTTGAAAAAAGATGCGAAGAACTATTAATCAACATGGAAAGTTGTGCAAGGCGAACGGTGGGAAAATTACCCGGACGCATACGTAAAAAATGAACAGGCGTATGAATGGCTTTGAGTCCATATTTGTTTTTCAAAAATTGATATTCTCTTTGTAGTAATTGCAAATAATCATCATTAAAAACACCAGATAACAAATTAGCTTGCCCCAAAAGAAAGGCTTCAACCTGGTGAATTTGTCCCTTGTGTTTGGCAAGTATTGAAATGGGGATTGACCTTGCCATTTCTTCAAAAGCATCGCTGTTTACTTTTATTCCAAAATTCCTGGCAATCAGCCACCAAAATGTTTCCTCCCAGTGATTATTACTTTTTTCTAAAAGTTCAAATATTTTTTTTGATTTACGTGTCAAACGTTCTGCTAATAATCTTTCTTTCCAAGCAACCCATGTTAGTTCCTTTACTTGTTGAATTGTATTAGCACAAGCAATAAAACTATTGTTCATCATTAGCTGCTCATACTTTTGAAGCAAGATTTTCGGAATACGAGGCTGTAATTCTAAAAGTGGTAAGAATGAATTTTGAATTGCATCATTTTCATAAACAACATGCAGGATTACATTTTTGTAATTGGCATCGTTACTATGATTATGTTTTTGCCAATCGGAGGTTTTTAGATGTAATTCAATAGAACCAGCTAAAATTGTATTACCTATTTTTATTCTTGCATTTAGAAAATCTGGGCCCTGGTTAAAATTTATTTGGCCAGCGTGAATGACCTGTAATTCCTCACCGCTGGCTGTAACCAAACTATTGCGGTTAAAGTGCTGAAATTGCCAGATATACTGCAGCAGCTTTTCGGTCATAACAAATAAAAAATTAATAATAAAGTAAGATAATAAGTTAAACTAAAA
Source organism: Chitinophagaceae bacterium (assembly GCA_036676725.1). Taxonomy (GTDB): domain Bacteria; phylum Bacteroidota; class Bacteroidia; order Chitinophagales; family Chitinophagaceae; genus Flavisolibacter. Next base: position 8,389 of record JAKFCI010000072.1, on the reverse strand, counting down.
AATAATATGAAATCATTTTATTTTTTGTCCTCCTTAAGATTATCCGACAATTATTTCATTTTTTGAAGTTCCTGCACTACCCTGCTTACCGGTAGTCCCATTACATTATAAAAATCGCCTGAGATGCGCTTGATACCGATAACGCCGATCCACTCCTGAATGGCATAGGCGCCTGCCTTATCATATGGTTTGTATTGGTCTATATAAAATTCAATTTGTTCTCTTGTCAACTCATGAAATTCAACATCAGTGGTATCGCTAAAATTTATTGTAGCATCTTCTTTTATGATAGATACCCCGGTAATTACTTTGTGGTGCTTGCCACTTAGTTTGCTTAAAATAGCTATACCCTCCTCCCTGTCCTTAGGCTTGCCAATGATCTCGTTATTTAAAACAACAATTGTATCGGCAGCAATAATTGTTTGGTTTGAATTTATTTTTTGGGCAACAGCTTTTGCTTTTTCATTGGCTATATGAATGGCGACTTCCGAAGGATTCAATCCCTGGGGATAAGATTCATCTGTAGGATGTAAAACAATTTCAAAATCAATTTCTGCCCATTCCAGTAATTGTTTCCTGCGTGGCGATTGGGAAGCAAGAATATATTTTGCCATAACCTAAAGATAAACCCGTAAAAAGATCATTGATAAAATGCCTGCCAGCATCACCCATTTAGTAAGCCGGCTTAAATGACTAAAATCTTTTGTAGCAACCGCTTTTAAATGTTTAAAAAACAAATAAACCAAGGGAATAATTACAAATAAAATACTATAAACAACGGCCCACCACCAGCCAAATTGCAAAACGTATAACTGTAAAATAAATAGAGCTGCTACCAAAACAACAATCCAGACTGTTGTGTAAATTTTAGTAGCAGTAAGGCCGGCTACTATAGGTAAGGTTTTGCAACCATATTTCCTGTCGCCTTCCATGTCTTCAACATCTTTAATGGCTTCCCTAATTAAAGAAAGCATAAAAGCAAAGCCGGCATATAAAAATGAAATTCTAAAAAACTTAACGGTACTTTCTTCGCTTTCGCCAAAAGCAGCCATAAAAGGTACTTTGGCAAAAAATAAAATCAATACTGTCCACGCAGTTAATAAAGAAATGACAATGTTGCCTATTAAAAGTTTTCGTTTAAAAGAGGTTGAATACAGCCACAATAAAAGCACACAAACAATGTTTGCAAATATTAAATACCACTTTTGAAATGAGACAGCAATTGCGGTAGCAAAAATGCCGGACAAACTAAAAACAAGATGCCATAAAATGGCCCACCTCCGGTTGATCACAGAGTTGATGACATTTTTATGCGGCTTGTTGATCTGGTCAATATTCAGATCGAAATAATCATTGATGATATACCCGCCTGCAGCAATTAAAACGGATGCAATTATTAGCCAGGTTAATTGCCTAAAGGATTCAGCGTCCGGGTAAATAGATTTGTAAATACAGAAATAAAAAAGGAGTTGCGTTAAAATGATAAATACCAGGTTTTGCCATCGGATCAATCGGAAAAACGAGGTGAATAATTTCATTAAACTTTTTTAGAGATTATCTTGAAGTTACTTCAGTATCAAAATTCCAATGATCATTCAACTTTAGTACTTTTTCAATTACATCACGTACGCAACCAGACCCACCATTAATAGCCGAAATATATTTACTTGCATTTTTGGCCTCCGGTATTGCATCTGCCGGGCAGCAGGGCAATCCTGCACTTTGTAAAACAGGTATGTCCGGCAGGTCATCACCCATAAATAAAACCTGCTGCCAGTCTATTTCTTTTTGAGAAAAATAATTATTTAAGAATTCTTTCTTGTTCTTTGTGGCAAGGAAAACTTCTGTAATGCCCAAATACTGCATCCGTTGTAACACTGGCTCCGAGTAGGCGCCTGAAATAATTACAACATTGTATCCATTCTTTAAAGCCATTTGCAAAGCCAATCCATCTTTTACATGCATGCGCCTTGCTTGCAAACCATCTTCTAAAAGCAAAACAGTACCGTCGGTAAGTACACCGTCTACATCAAAAACAAAAGTGGTTATTGGTTTAAAATATTGCAGAACATTCATAATAAACGATGACCTGTTTTAATTAGCCGTAAACTAATTACTTTGATTATCACGCCACTCATACACCCAGGCGCTTTGCACCATTTCCAGGTGGCCTTCATTGCTTTCCTCTCGTTTACCTACAAAACCCGGTATCTGCAAAATCCATTCAAGCAAATCGGTAAACCGGAGGCGGTATATTTTTCCTTCATTGAAATCATCGCCGAAACGTTCGTATAGTTTTAATGCGATGTCCTCGTAATCGTTCCAATGTATAGGAGGTTCAAAATGATTCATAATTTACTAATAACTGGTTTGAAATAATACAACCCTCGCTTGGTATTTGTTTATTATTCACCAAGAAACTGGGTCTGGTCGGGCAAGGTTACTTCTATTTCACCCTCACCTTCCAATAATAAACATTGGCAACCTAACCTTGAATTAATCCGTGGGTTAACAGCACGGTCAATAAAATCCTCCTCTTTGTCGCTTAATTCTTCTAAAGAATTTTCTCCTTTTAGAACATATAAATGACAAGTGCTGCAAGCACAAACGCCACCGCAATTGTGGTGTAATTCTATATCATTCTTTAAGGCTACTTCCAGCAGGCTTTGCCCTTCTTCTATATTTTCAAGCGTTATTGGCTGTAACCCTGGCTGCTCAAAATTGAATTTAATTCGGTACATCTCTCTTCTTTTCGGTTGCAAAAGTAGCCGAATTGAAGTTAACTCTGTTGCTGAATACTTTTAGATAGCAAAATGTATACTTCTTTTAACTGTGGATGTTGGGCTAAAAGGCTTATGTGTTTTTTGATGGTCTCATCATCATGGCGCACCGCTGGCCCCGTTTGCGCCTGGCTTGCAGGCATTTTATCTAAACTGGCAGTTGTTTCTTTTATTAACGGAATTAAAAGCTGGAAATCAAGATTTTCTTTCCTGCAATAATCTTCCATTAAGGCATATAGATGGTTTACAAAGTTGTTGCAAAAAACAGCTGCCAGGTGCAATTTGAGTCTTTGTTCATCAGAAGCTTTAACCACCTTATCAGAAATTGATTCGGCCAGGGTTTCTATGAAATCCAGAGTTTGTGGATCACTTGCATCAATGATCATAGGAATTTCTGGAAGAATGCTGGCATCTTTTTTAAGTGTTTGAAGCGGGTAAAAAACACCAAACTTTGATGTAGCTGACTGTAAAATATTTTTTGAAACAGATGCAGCGGTGTGCACAATTGTTTTTCTTGGCAGGTGCAGTTCCTGCAGCATTTCTTCAATGGCAATATCAGATACAGCTAAAATATAAATATCAGCATCGCGGCTAACAACACTCCAGTAATTTGTCGATTCGCTGTCAAGAATGTAGGCTAGTTCGGATGCATCAGATGCATTACGGCCATAAATCTGCAAAATAGTATGACCTGCTTCTTTTAATTTTTTGCCTAAAACTGTTGCAGTGTTACCGGTACCAATTAGAACAATATCCATTTTTTATCTTTACAAAATGAGCGTATCGCAACGAATGGTTTTAAAATATATCAGAACAAAATTTAGCATCTTGTCTGCCTTCTCGAAAAAGAAGGCTGCCGAAAAAGCTTTTGAATTATTTTGTACACCACAATATAGAAATAAAAAAAAGCTTCCCCACATCTTTGAACAAGCCGAGAAGATCAATTTCACTTTTCATAAATACACAATCCAAGGCTACCGCTGGAATGCAGCGGCCGAACAAAAAGCCATGATCCTGCATGGGTTTGAATCTTCGGTAATTAATTTTGACAGGTACATTCGACCACTGATTAAAAAAGGATATTGTGTGCTTGCTTTTGATGCCCCGGCGCATGGTCGCAGTACCGGGAAAATCATCAACATAATTATTTACAAAGAATTTATTAATTATATAAACCAGCATTATGGTCCAATAAAGAATTTTATTGCTCATTCAATGGGAGGACTTTCTTTGTCCATCGCTTTAGAAGACTGGAAACATGATGAAAGTTATAAGGTTGTATTAATTGCGCCAGCTACCGAAACATCAACGGCAGCAAATACTTTATTTGATCTTTTAAAATTAGACGAAGGCGTTAGAAAGGAATTTGATGAAATCATAAAAGTACAAGGCCGGCAACCTATCAGTTGGTTTTCTGTTGCCAGGGCAGCCGAAAAAATAAAAGCTTCTGTTCTTTGGTTCCAGGATAAAGATGATAATATGACCCCGCTTTCTGATGTGGAACCGATTATTGCAAAAAACTATCCTAATTTCAAATTTGTTATCACTGAAGGTTTGGGTCACAGGCGCATATACAGGGATAACAAAGTTTCGAAAGCGATCATTGATTTTTTTTAAAAATATTAGTATTGGGTTAAATGTGAATTATGGAAAAACTATATACTTACCTCGCTTTGGGCGATTCATATACAATTGGTGAAGGAGTAAATATTACAGAAAGTTTTCCTTACCAGGTTGTGGAAGCGTTAAGAAAAAAAGGTTTCAATTTTGCGGCCCCGGAAATCATTGCAAAAACAGGCTGGACTACCGACGAACTTTCGGCAGCAATGGATGCACACCAATTTTTGTCGAAGTATGATTTTGTTACTTTGTTAATTGGCGTGAATAACCAATATAGGGGAAGAACTGTTGAAGAATATAAATTAGAATTGGAAAGTATTTTAAAAAAAGCATTACAATTTGCTGATGGCAAAAAAGAACATGTAATTGTTATTTCAATACCCGATTACAGCATAGCTCCTTTTGCACAAACAATCGATCCGGAAAATATTTCCAGGTCAATTGAACTATTCAATTCGGTGAACAATGCATTATCTATTCAGTATAAAGTGCAGCATATTGATATTTCACCTGACTTAAAAGAGGTAAAAGATAATGCTTCGCTTTTTGTTGAAGATGGTTTGCATCCCACTGCAAAAGAATATGGAAAGTGGGCAAATGAAACAGTAAAGATCATATCTGATCAGTTGAAAAAGTAGCTCTTTAAAGAAGTTTACCAAACTCCTTATTAAAAAAATATTATTCTTGCTGTTAACTTGCACCTTGATTAAGGTTAGCAAAAAGAACAGAAACCATCTTTTATGGCGAAGAATTTATTGATCGTTGAGTCGCCTGCAAAGGCAAAGACCATAGAAAAAATTTTAGGAAGCGACTTTGAAGTAAAGAGTTGCTACGGCCACATTCGCGACCTTGAAAAAGGCGACATGGGCATTGATATAAATAACAATTATAAACCTACTTATAAAATATCCGAGGATAAAGAAAAGGTTGTAAAAGAGCTGAAACAAATTGCAAAAAAAAGCGGTGAAGTTTGGCTGGCAACGGATGAGGATCGCGAAGGAGAGGCTATTAGCTGGCATTTATGCGAGGTTTTAGGATTGGATCCGGCAACAACAAAAAGAATTGTATTTCACGAGATAACGAAACCGGCAATAAAAAAAGCAGTTGATAATCCACGAACGGTTGATATGAACCTTGTGAATGCACAACAGGCCCGAAGGATATTAGACAGAATTGTAGGGTTTGAATTGAGCCCTGTTTTATGGCGCAAGATGAGCATGAAAAATAATTTGAGTGCCGGTCGTGTTCAAAGTGTGGCTGTAAGGATTATTGCGGAACGTGAAAGAGAAATAAATGCATTTACACCACAAAGCAGTTTTAAAGTTGAAGCTGTTTTTACGGCAAATGACAATTCAGGAAAGTCAGTTTCTTTTAAGGCCGAAGGAACAAAATTTAATAAAGCAGAAGACGCCGAACAATTCTTACAGCAATGTATAGGTGCAAATTATAAAGTAAAAGACATCCAGGTAAAACCCACCAAACGTTCGCCTGCTGCACCTTTCACCACATCTACCCTTCAGCAGGAAGCAAGCCGTAAATTAGGATATGGTGTGAGCCGTACCATGCTGCTAGCGCAAAAATTATACGAGAACGGGCATATAAGTTATATGCGTACGGATAGTGTAAACCTTAGCGAAACTGCAATGGATGATTTGAGAAACACGATTAAAACTTCCTTTGGAGAAAAATATTACCAGTCACGTAAATACAAAAACAAAAACGAGTCCGCACAGGAAGCACACGAAGCCATTCGCCCTACTTACATGGCGAATACCACGGTTGACGATGCAGATACAAAGCGGTTGTACGAATTGATTTGGAAACGTACCATGGCTTCGCAAATGGCTGATGCGGAATTAGAAAAGACAGTAGCAAAAATTGGCGTTTCAACAAACAATGCAGAATTAACAGCTTCGGGTGAAGTAATGAAGTTTGAAGGATTTACTAAAGTATACCGCGAAGACAGGGATGAAGAAGACGAACCTGAAGATGAAGGCGGGGAAGGCATATTACCACCGCTTGCAGTTGGACAGGTTTTGCCGCTAAAAGAAATGAAAGCGATTGAGCGGTACACCAGGCCGTTACCACGTTACACAGAAGCATCACTTGTAAAGAAATTAGAAGAATTAGGCATAGGCCGCCCATCTACATACGCACCAACTATTTCTACCATTTTAAAAAGGGGTTATGTAGAAAAAAGAGACAAAGAAGGCATTCGCAGGGAGTACCGTGTATTTGTTTTGAATAACGATAGCATTACTAAAAAAACCGAATCAGAAAATACCGGGGCGGAAAAATCGAAATTATTTCCAACAGATTTAGGATTGGTGGTGACTGATTTTTTGAAGTTGCATTTTGATGAAATAATGGATTATGGCTTTACTGCCCGCATTGAACAGGAGTTTGATGAAGTAGCATTAGGCAAATTACGTTGGAGTAAAATGATCGATGAATTTTACAATCCCTTTAAAGAGGATGTACAAAAAACCATTGATACAGCCGACCGCATTTCTGGAGAAAGAGACCTTGGTGTTGACCAGGCAACAGGCAAGCCCGTAATTGCTCGTATGGGTAAATACGGGCCGATGGTTCAAATTGGTGTTTCCGAAGAAGAAGAAAAGCCACGCTACGCTAAATTGAAACAAAGCCAAAGTATTGAAACCATCACTTTAGCTGAAGCGCTTGACCTGTTTAAACTACCATTGACATTGGGCGAATACGAAGGACAAGAAGTTGCTGTAAATGTGGGAAGATTTGGCCCTTATATTAAATTAGGAGAACAATTTATTTCACTTCCAAAAGGAGTTGATCCAATGGACGTGGACCTGGAAAAAGCAATTTCTTATATAAAAGAAAAGCAAGTAGCCGATGCACCAATTGGTTTTTACGAAACTTTACCGGTAACAAAAGGTAAGGGACGTTTCGGACCCTTTATTAAATGGAATGACCTTTATATTAATATTCCCAGGGCTTACGATTTCGACAATTTATCACAAAGCGATATCAATGAACTAATAGAAAAAAAGGTTACAAAAGAAGCCAACAGGTTTATTCAACAATGGCCATCAGAAAAAATTTCAATTGAAAATGGTCGTTGGGGACCGTTCATACGCTTTAATAAAAAAATGTTGAAGCTTGGTAAAAACCCTTCGGGAGAAAAATGGACACCTGAGGAAGTTGCCAAAATCTCATTAGAAGATGTAAAGAAAATGATTGAAACCCAGGTACCCGGTGCCTTTGCAAAAAAAGTCGCTACTAAAAAAGCACCTGCAAAAAAAACAGCAGCAAAAAAAACGGCACCTAAAAAGAAATAGAATTGGTTAATGCCAGGCGCTAACGAAATATCAGCACTATTAAATCTAATCGACGATCCTGATGATGAAGTATTCGTTGCGGTATCTGAAAAGATAGTTGAATATGGTAAAAGCATTATTCCAAATCTTGAAAATCTATGGGAACAAACCATTGACGAAGAAATACAGGAAAGAATTGAATTGCTCATTCACCGATTACATTTTACCGACCTTTTAGAAGATTTCAGACAGTGGAATGTTGCCGGGCATCATGAACTTTTGTTGGGTGCATTATTAGCGGCAAAATTTCAATACCCCGATCTTGCAACCGCACCTGTGTTACTTGAAGTAGAAAAGTTGCGTCGCAATATTTGGTTGGAATTAAACAATTACCTGACGCCTTTAGAACAAGCTCGTATTGTTACAGGCATTTTATATGGTTATTTTGGATTGAAGGGTCACGAAATCAATTACAGTAGCATCAACGATTTTTTGCTACCACAGGTTATAGAAACCAAAAAAGGCAACCAGGTTGGCAATGCAATTTTATACCTGATTCTTTGTGAAATGCTTGACCTGCCCATAAAAGCAATTGGCATTCCAAAACAATTTGTTTTAGCCTATTTTAAACCCGGTTACAGCAGCGAAACAACAGAGCAACCGATAACCAAAATTGAATTTTTTATTGATCCTACA
>JAKFCI010000071.1:0-20142 GCA_036676725.1 Chitinophagaceae bacterium | reverse complement strand
ATTCTTTTGAAAGCATCATCGGCCAGCCCTTAGACCGTGCTGTTTTTCAAAGCCAATACAATGGATACGTATTGATTCGTTTATTGCAGGTATTAGGCGCTTACGGTTTCCGTGGTTTGTTTGAGCGTAAAGCACAGTTTTTAACTTCCATCCCTCTTGCATTAAATAACCTGCGCTGGTTCATTGAAAATAATAGCTTAGGCATTTCTGTTCCTGAATTTAAACGGGTGTTGGAATTATGCGTTGAAGAAGAAATCATTGAGCGATTTACACCCATACAGGCCGATGAAACAACGCCTTTAATTGTCAGGGTGTGCAGCTTTTCATTTAAAAAAGGTTTGCCCATTGATGAATCGGGAAATGGGGGTGGATTTGTTTTTGATGTTCGTGCTATTGATAACCCAGGGCGCCACGATGAATACAAAACAATTCATGGGCGTGATAAACCGGTAATGGAATACCTGGAAAGACAAACCCGCATGCAGGATTTTTTGAATTCTGTTTTTGATATGATTGATATTAGTGTGGAAGAATACATTCGCCGGGGCTTCAGCAACCTTTCGGTAAGCTTTGGTTGTACTGGTGGTCAGCACCGTAGTGTTTATGCCGCTGATGCTTTGGCAAAACATTTAAAAAGTAAATACAAAGTAAAAGTTGATGTGTGTCACTTAGTGCAGGAAGCAAAAGGGTGGCAAAATGAAATTCCTTTAACCCTTGACTAAGCTTGCATCATGAAGGCTATGATATTTTCTGCCGGCCTCGGCACCCGCTTTAAACCGTGGACGGACAAGCATCCGAAAGCATTAGCTGTAATCAATGGAAAACCATTGTTACAGCATAATATAGAATACCTCCAGCAATATGGCATTTTCGATGTTGTGGTGAATGTGCATCATTTCAGCGACCAGGTAAGTAATGCAATTATAGAAAATAAGGGTTGGGGTAGTAACATTCTTATTAGCGATGAAAAAGACGAAGTACTGGAAACAGGTGGCGGGTTATTAAAAGCAAAATCACTTTTAGGTAATGAAACTTTTATTACTGTTAATGTAGATATTCTCACCAGCCTCGATTTGGGCAAACTGATTGCTTTTCATAAACAACAAAAGGCAATGATTACCTTATGTATTGCCGAAAGAAATACTTCCCGATTTTTATTATTCAATAAAGAGAATCGTTTATGTGGCTGGCGCAATGTAAACGGTAAAGAAAAAATTGAAAAAATTGTTGTCCAGGACAATAACCTTGATCAGAAAGCTTACAGCGGAATTGCTGTTTTTGAACCCGAAGTACTATCATTAATACCATTCAAAGGAAAATTTTCGCTCATTGATGTTTTCCTGCATCTAGCTCCTGCGCATAGGGTTATAGGTTATGATCATACAGGCGATAAATGGCTTGATGTAGGCAAGCCTGAAATGGTGGAGATCGCGGAACAAATGTTTTCTTAATTCACATTTAATTGCACCTGCATTCGCCTGCATGATGCAGGATTTAAGTACTTTCAATCTTAAAGGAATTATTAAATAATGAAAAAAATTTATTTAGCATTATTGGCAAACTGCCTGTTATTGGTTGTTTCGGCTCAATCAAAATACAACCACCGGGAAAGTTTTGATCCTAATTTTTATCCGTACCCCGGTAATGAATTCCGCAGTGCCGGTGGCCAACCAGGGCCAAAGTACTGGCAAAATCATGCTGACTATAAAATCAATGCAACACTGGATACGGCAACGCACAAAGTATCCGGCGATGTAGAAATTTCATATACCAACAATAGCCCCGATGCCTTAAAATTTTTGTGGCTTCAGGTAGATCAAAACATTTACCGGCAAGATTCCCGCGGATCTGCTACAACAACTCAAACAGGCGGTCGTTGGGCTAACGAAAGGTTTACACAAGGACATGCAATCAAATCAATTTCAATAGAAGTTGATGGAAAAAAGTATACACCTCAATATTTAATAAATGATACCAGGATGCAGGTGTGGCTATCGGATGCCTTAAAATCATCAGGCGCTAAAGCCAAATTAAATATAGGTTTCGAATTCACCATTCCTGTTAAAGGAACTGATAGAATGGGTTTGCTTAATACCAAAAATGGAGTTGTGTATGAAGTGGCACAATGGTTTCCACGCATGGCAGTTTACGATGATATTCAAGGGTGGAATACTTTGCCTTACATTGGCGCTGGTGAATTTTATTTGGAATATGGTGATTTTGATTTGAATATCACCGTGCCCGCTAACCTGATAGTTGCTGGCTCCGGTCAAATATTAAATGAAAAGGAAGTGTTGACGGCTGCACAACAAGCCCGTATGAATAGTGCCCGCAATAGTGATAAAACAGTTGTGATTCGCGGGGCCGATGAAATTAAAGATGCCAAGTCAAGACCAGCAGGCAAAAATATTACCTGGAAATATAGAATTCAAAATGCAAGAGATGTTGCCTGGGGTGCATCAAAGGCTTTTGTTTGGGATGCGGCCCGCATCAATCTTCCCAGCGGCAAAAAAAGTTTGGCCATGAGTGTTTACCCGGTGGAAAGTATAAAAAAAGATGGTTGGCAACGCAGTACCGAAATGGTAAAAGCAAGCATTGAACATTATTCTAAAATGTGGTATGAATATCCATATCCTGCAGCCGTAAACGTTGCTGGCGTTGTGGGTGGAATGGAATATCCTGGTATTGTATTTTGCAGTTACGAAGATGCGGGTGCCAGTTTATGGGGTGTTACCGATCACGAATTTGGACACACCTGGTTTCCCATGATTGTTGGCAGTAATGAACGGAAATATGCCTGGATGGATGAAGGTTTTAACACCTTTATTAATGGCTTATCAACGAAAGCATTTAATAAGGGTGAATTTGCGGGGTTTAGTTATTTCCCTGGCGACATAACCAATTATATTTTTACAAAAGAAATGGATCCTTTGTTAACGACACCTGATGTTGTGCAACAAGAAAATCTTGGTATCGTGGCTTACGAAAAGCCTGCTATAATGTTGACAGCGTTAAGAGATGTTGTATTGGGTAAGGAAAGATTTGATATGGCATTTAAAGAATACATTAACCGCTGGGCCTTTAAACATCCTACACCATGGGATTTCTTTCATACAATGGAAAATGTAGCAGGTGAAGATCTAAGTTGGTTTTGGCGTGGTTGGGTAATGAATAACTGGCGGTTAGACATTGCTGTTAGAGAAGTAAAATACGAAGAAGGAAAACCTGAGAATGGCGCTTCTATTACCGTTGAAAACCTGGAGCAAATGGTAATGCCGGTTCCTGTTTATATTAAAGAAGCCAATGGAAAGGAGCATCGTTTTACATTGCCTGTTGAAGTGTGGCAACGTGGAGGTAATTGGACCTTTACTTTGCCAACAACAAGCCGTTTAACAGAAGTAGTTTTAGACCCGGAAAAGCAACTTCCGGATACAAACAGGATGAATAATTCCGGCAACAAAAAGTTTTTTTAAAAATAAAATATTGTTCAAAAGCATAAAGAAAGCGCCCCATCTGGGCGCTTTCTTTATATTTAAATGCAAGTAGCTTTTTGTTTTTACTTCGCGTCAGTGGCTATTCCCAATAATTCAACAAGCGGCATTTCTTCCAGAATATAACGTTCGGGAGTGTCTTTTTCAGTTCCCCATTCTATTAATCGAATAACGCCTTCGCTAATTTCAATTCCGGTGATATCGCCATCATCAAAACAACAACACCCTGAATTAAAATAGGACGGTTTTAATTTTAAATAATCTTCCGAAATATTATTGTGTTCAAACTTGCGTGCTACAATTTCATTCTGAATTGTTTCGATCATACTTGCATCATTTTGTTTGCGTGCAAATAGAAGTTGCCGGTACAATCTTTCAATATGGGTAAGCGATTCAAATACCGGTTGGTGCGTATGACCCGTTATTAGCAGCAAGTCCGATTGTTGTGCACTCCATTCGTACATAAAAGTATTATGCGCTGTTTTTAAGGATGCATCGTAAGCAGGTGTATTTGGATTAATTCTTAAAAAAGCCTGTAGTGGCGCCCATATTCGCGAAATAAAAAATTTACTGAACCAGTTGCCATCACTTACCGCATCGCCCTGGTGTCCATGAGTACAGAAAATGTTTAATTTCTTATTATTTAAAATGGTTTGCAACACCACGCCTTCATATATCGGAATATCATAACCGTAAATTTCTTTTAACTGTAATGGCGCTAAAGGATCGTTGTCCCAAAACAAATCATGGTTGCCAAAAATTTTAATAAAGGCATTGTTCGGCACAAAAGCGGCTTCTTTTTCAAAAGAAGGTTGTTGTGCTTTCCTGACAGATCCAACTAAATTTTCCCACAATTCTTCCGAATCGCCCAAGGCAATAAAATGAAAACCTTGCTGGTAATAATAGTCAAGCGCTGCTAAATAATTAGGTTCATTGGTAAGAAAATCATCCGAACCATTTTTCCTTCCCTTATGTTGGTCAGAAAAAATAATGAACTTCCCTGTCATTACATCAAAAGGAACTATCAGTCCTTTCTTATGTTCGCCATCTAATATGCATTCGAGCAAATGGGTGAGTGCAGAAAATATGCGTGTCTTGTCAGGTTTCGAGGAGTATTTTTCACTCAGCCTCAAAACTGGCTTCAGTAATATTTTGCGAAGAAATTTTCGCATTTTTAGCGCATTGCAATCATGCTTATTTCAACGTTTACAAATTTTGGAAGCGCTGAGACTTGCACGGTTTCTCTTGCAGGAAAATCTTCATCAAAGTACTTTCCATAAATGGTATTGATTTCGCCAAACTGGTGCATGTCTGTAATAAAAATGGTGGTCTTTAAAACATTGCTGAAATTCATGCCTGCTTCGCTTAAAATTGCTTTCAGGTTTTGCATCACCTGGTGGGTTTCTTCTTGTATGTCACGGTTTTTTAAATTACCGGTTGAAGGGTCGATACAAATTTGCCCTGAAATATAAAGTGTGTTGTTGGCAAGAACTGCCTGGTTGTAAGGTCCGATGGGTGCAGGCGCATTCTTTGTATTGATGATTTGTTTTTCCATAATATTTGTGTGAACACGAATTAAATGCAATTTCACCAAATTATTAAAGTCATTTTGTTTTAAATGATATGAACCAAAATTAAAGCGACTGAATCGTAAATGCTTTCTTTGCAAAAACTTAATGCATGCAGGTTGTTATTTGTGCTGATGAAAACCAGAAGGAAGAATTACTTTCTAATACAATTCAGGAAGGCACATCAATCATTTGGATCAGTGACATCAATGAAATAGCACAATACAAGGACAGCGACGTACTGATAGATTTGTTATTTGAAAACACTCCTAAACGCATTGAACAACTTTCGCCTTTTTTAAACCGGCTCATTATTATCAATTCGGTTATTGAAACATTAGAAGAAATCAATTCTTCCTTTATACGTATTAACGGCTGGGCAACTTTTTTAAAAGGAAATATTATAGAAGCAAGTTATTTGGATGAAGAAAAAAAACCTGGGGCAGAAAGAGTATTTGCACTTTTTGGAAAAAACATTGAATGGCTGCGTGATTTGCCGGGATTTGTAACGCCCCGCGTTATTTGTATGATTATTAATGAAGCTTTTTTTGCATTGAAAGAAGGCGTTAGTACTCCTGAAGAAATAAATACTGCCATGAAATTAGGTACTGCTTACCCTTTTGGTCCATTTGAATGGGGTGCAAAAATTGGTTTGCAAAATGTAGTTGCACTTTTACAAAAGTTAGCCAAACAGCAAGCAAGATATGCGCCTTGTTCTTTGCTGGTGCAGGAAAGTAACGTTTCGCGTTAGACTTCGATATTTATTCCCATTCCTACCTGATTCTTTTATTGTCGATTGACGGTACCCATTCTATTCGCTCGCAGGTAGGGCATATATACTTATTCGTTGCCTTGGGTTTTTCAGTATGACCGCAGAAAGTGCAAGAATAAAAATCATTACCGGAAAGCTTTCTAGTAGGATTATTAAATAGCGCAGGCAAAATAGGAAGACCATATTTAACTTCTTCCTCATCGTAAAAGAATAAAGAGATGTTCCCTGTTGTTTCAATTATGCCCAGTTCAACCTGGCCTAAATGCATTACGCCTTGCATGCGCAATTCTGCAAAAAATTCATCTTGCGCAAGCGTTTCTTTTTTAAAATTATCAATGGAAAATTTTCCTTCTGAAATGAGGCAAACCGGCTGCCCTTCTACCAATTTTTCGAATGTTTTGTTTTTGCCAATCATGTACATAATTAGCCTGTACAAAGAAATGACCATTACAAAAACAATAATGCCGGGTAATAATCCAACATCTTTATAGAACATTGGATCGCCTGCAGCAGACCCCAAACCAATGATAACAACAAGTTCGAAAATGGAAAGTTGTTTTACACCTCGTTTGCCCAAAATGCGCAAACTGATTACAATGATGCAGAACATGATGAAACTGCGAAAGATCACTTCTAATAAAAAAGACCAGTTTTCATCACCTAATAAAATTTCTTTCCAGTTAAATCCACTTTGAAGAAAATACGAATGCATGGTCTAAGATAAAAAAACCCTGCTTAGCAGGGTTTTAAATAATTAAGTAAAAATTTATGCGGGTAAACAAGTTTACTTTCTTATAATTTTTTTCTTTAGAAGCTGGCGCATATCATAAACTGCATCTAAATCGGTAAATGCATATTTAGGTACTAAAAAAAATGACTGGTTATCAAAATACAAATGAAAAAAATTGGGCGTTTCAACAAATTTTGAAAGTGCTGTCCAAGGCCAGGAGCGTGAACCTCTTTCGTTACCAACTGTAAAATTTTCATCTTCAAAACTCATTGTAAAATGATCTTTAAATGTGGCTGCTCGCCTGTAAACGGCTCCAGGTAAAATAAACCAAAACGAGATCATGAGCATAAACCACAAAAACGAACCCACTAAAAAAGCAAGTGGTGTTATTTTTCGGAAATAAAATAATGCAGCCGAACTTGCCGCAAACACATTTACAAGAATGATCATCGTCCTGATTTCCAAACGAGCTAAAAAATGATAACGTAAGCCTTGTAATACTTGTTTTTTATCGTAAGAAAATTGAACGGTCATGTTTTGTATTTAAAAAATTGTAAACGGTTATTTTTTTTGCCTTGGTGTTTTTAAAGCTGTTTCCATTACGCTCCATTCTCCCAACTTATCACCTTTAATTCCAAAAAATTCTGCGGTAAGTTTCCTTTCGCCTCTTTTTCCGGTAAAACTAATTTTTCCATAATTCTGTTTTTCATCTATACCTAAAACACGGTAAGGATTATTTTTTTCAGCGCCACTAAAAGAATGCGTACCGGAAGTTAGGGGAGAAACAGTTAAATCAAACAATGGGTAGGTTCCAGGACGATCCACCTTTATAATTTCTGTATGATGGCGGTCACCACTCATAAAGACAACGCCGTTTACTTTGTTTTCAATTAAAAAATCCATTAGTTCTTTGTATTCGGCAGAGAAATCTGCAAGCTTGCCATAAGTAGATACCGGGTTTAAAACCTGGCTGCCCACTACAATTATTTTAAATGTGGCCTGGCTGTAAAGAAGCGAATTTTGAAGCCATTTAAGCTGCTTTTCGCCCAACATTTTTTTATCCGGGTTAGGTTTACCTAGGATTGAATCTTTTACATCATCAGCGCTCAGCCACCAGCGGTCGTCGCATAAAAAAATATCTGCATCGCTGTATGAAAACATGGTATAGATGCCTTCGCCGCCGAAGCCAGAAGATGGATTTCCCCAGTAATGATCAAAAACCTTTTTGCTTTCGTTTTTTAAAATATAATTAGAACCAATATTGTTCGGGCCATAATCGTGGTCATCCCAGGTGGCATATTGCGGCATAGCTTTTAACAGGTTTTGCAATACGGGTGATTTCCTGTCACGCTGCGCCCTGTACCAAAGCCCCCAGTTGCTGTAATAATCAACTTCCCTAGTATACCAGTTATCGCCTAACCATAACATGAAGGCGGCTTTTTCTTTAGCCATGGTTAAAAAAATGGATGAATCGCCGCCATAAGGTTTGCCCGGGCGATCAAATTTAGGTTCGTTAAAATAGGAACAAGAACCTGTTATGAAAGAGAAATCTGGTGCAGGTTTGCGCCATTGCCACAAATCTTTGGTTGTAAACTCTCCAGCTTGTTTCACAGTTTTATTATCAACCAGGAAGCGGTATTGGTAAGTGGTATTAAAGTCTAAATTGCCAATATGAAAAAGAATAGGATTGAACTCGTTTCCTAATTCGCCTTTATAAATAATTGACCACGTTTTAGAGGTCTCACCTTTTTTATTATATATAACTTTTACGCTTTTTACTTCAGGCGTTACTTCCAGCCAGACTTTTGCATCGCGTAATTCCACGGCACCAAGCATTGGACCGGAAATAACTTGCGCCTGTATGCCAAGTGAAAATATAAAGAGAAGGGTCGTGAATAAGGTTTTTCTCATGTACAAATGCATTTTAGGTAAAGGTAAGTTTGAGGATTGTTTGATTGGTTTGTTAGCCATAAAAAAAGCCCCTCGATTCCGAAGGGCTAAATTTATTATTATAGATAGTTATTTATTCATCAGCGTTTTTGCTTCCATGCTTAAAGTAGCATGAGGTACAGCACGAAGACGGGCTTTATCGATTAGTTTACCGGTTACGCGGCAAATACCATAAGTTTTGTTTTCTATACGCATGATTGCTTTCTCCAGGTGATCGATGAACTGGATCTGGCGGCTAGCCATTTGGCTTAATTGCTCTCTTTCCATGCTCATACTTCCATCTTCCATGGTCATGTAACGACCTTCATCCAAGTCCCCGCTTTCGTCTTTACGGGTGATTAATCCTTGCAGGTAAGCCAATTCTTTTTTAGCTGTATCCAGTTTCCTGTTTATCAGGTCCCTGAATTCATTTAGTTCAGAATCAGAATAACGTTGGCTAGGCCCGGTTTGTTCTTGTTGTTGTTGTTTCTTATCCAACACAGATTTCATGAAATCAGGCTCGTATTTAACAGACTTTGTTGTAGATGTTTTTGGGATCACAACAGGTTTCGATGGTTTTGCAGGTTCTTTCTTTGCCACGGGTTTCTCTAATGGTTTAATAGCAGGTTTAACTTCCTGCTGGGTGTTTGCAACTACAGCTGGTTTTTTAACGGGCTCAACTTTCTTAGCAGCAGGTATAACAGGCTTAGCAGCTGGTTTTGCTGGTGCTTTTACCGGAATTGCTTTTTTGGGTGGAGCGGCTGATTTAACAGCTTTTGAATTTGTTTTGGCTAAAGGTTTTGCAGCAGCCTTAGTAGCCACGACTTTTTTAGATGCAGGCACTGCTTTTTTAGGTGCGGTTTTAGGAGCTACTTTTTTTGCTGGAGCTGCTTTTTTGACAGCTGTTTTAGGCGCAGGCTTGCTAGATTTTGCCGGCGCAGGCTTTCCCTTAGCTTTTGGGGCTGGTTTTGCCGGCGCTTTTTTAATTGGCTGGGCAGATTTTACTGCTTTCTTAGGTGCTGCTTTTTTTGTTGCCATACGGTTGTTACCCATTTTTTAAAACAATGACCTTCAATAGATTATCGTTAATTTCTATATCAATGCCCTCGTTAATTTCTGATATTAGCTCCAGCTTATCTGCCAGAATTTCGGCGCAAATATAATTATTATACTTTGCTAATGATGCTTTTATACCATTTGTTGCTGCCACTTGTACATCTATCCGGTCTGTAACTTCCAATCCACTGTCTTTTCTCACCTTTTGAAGTTTGTTTACAAACTCCCGTGCTATTCCTTCCTGTTCAAGCTCATCTGTAACATTAATATCCAATGCGACAGTTAATGCCCCTTTAGAGGCAACCGACCAGCCCGGGATATCTTCACTGGAAATTTCAACTTCGCTCAACAAAACATCAACTGTTTCTCCGCCACCGGAAGATATGGCAAAACGTCCTTCTTTTTCAAACAATGTGATTTCATGTTGAGAAAGATCGTTCAAAGCCGATGTAACCGCTTTCATTTTTGGACCTAACTTTTTTCCAAGCGCCTGGAAGTTGGGTTTCAACTTCTTTTTTATAAATCCTTCGGTATCTGACAGGTATTCTATTTCTTTAATGTTTACTTCACTTTTTACCAGGTCTTCTACTTTTTGCAATTGTTGCTGCATTAAAGAATGAAATACCGGGATCAATACTTTTTGTAAAGGCTGCCGCACTTTTATGTTTACCTTTTTTCTTAATGATAAGATAAGGGAAGAAACATCCTGCGCCAATTGCATTCTTTCTTCCAATAATGTATCAATCAATTCTTTTTTCGCAACCGGGAAATGTACATGGTGAACAGAGGCTTCTTTATATTTTCCTGTAACCGCGTTTAAATTAATAAATAATTCATCGCTAAAGAAAGGTGAAATAGGTGCCATTAACCGTACAACCGTTTCTAAACATTCATAAAGCGTTTGGTAAGCAGCAATTTTGTCTTCTGAATAATCACCTTTCCAAAACCGGCGGCGGCAAAGACGTACATACCAGTTGCTTAAATGTTCATCAACGAAATCTTCAATAAAACGGCCCGCTTGTGTAGGCTCATATTCATCGAAAGAGGCAGTTACGTTTATAATTAATGTATTTAAAGAAGATAAGATCCAGCGGTCGATTTCGGGTCTTTCTTCAACAGGAATATATTCTTCTTTAAAACTAAAGCCGTCAACATTGGCATACAGTCCAAAAAACTGGTAGGTATTATATAGTGTACCGAAAAATTTCCGCTGCACTTCTTTAATTCCTTCCACGTCAAATTTCAAATTATCCCATGGAGAGGCATTGGTGATCAAATACCATCTTGTCGCATCAGCGCCAAAGCTTTCAATGGTTTGAAAAGGATCAACCACGTTGCCTAAACGCTTGCTCATTTTGTTGCCATTCTTATCTAACACCAACCCGTTTGATACAACCGTTTTATAAGCAACGGAATCGAACAGCATCACAGCTAAAGCATGCAGCGTATAAAACCAGCCCCGGGTTTGGTCAACACCTTCCGCAATAAATGAAGCAGGAAAGTTTTCTTTAAATTTTTCTTTGTTCTCAAAAGGGTAATGCCATTGCGCATAAGGCATTGCGCCACTATCAAACCAAACATCTATAAGGTCCGGTTCCCTGCGCATTGGCTTTCCGCTGTTTGAAACCAGAATTACTTCATCAACATAAGGCTTATGCAAGTCTAAAATGCCATCGTGCAGGTAATGCGTATTCACATCGCCGCCTAAAACCTGGCTTGCTTTTTTAATTTCTGAATTTAGTTCTTCAATTGACCCGATGCATTTTTCTTCGGTTCCATCTTCTGTTCGCCAAATTGGTAATGGCGTTCCCCAATAACGGCTGCGGCTTAAATTCCAGTCCACCATATTTTCCAGCCAGTTACCAAAGCGTCCTGTCCCCGTACTTGCCGGTTTCCAGTTGATGGTTTTATTCAATTCAACCATGCGGTCTTTCACCGCAGTAGTTTTTATGAACCAGGCATCTAATGGATAATATATTACGGGTTTATCGGTACGCCAGCAGTGCGGGTAGCTGTGTTCGTATTTTTCTACCTTAAAGGCACGGTCTTCTTTTTTTAATTTTACAGAGATGTCGACGTTCACATCAACATACCCATTTTCGTTTTTGTAATCCTTTATATAGCGACCACTAAATTCTCCTAAACCGTCAACAAATTTTCCTTCCCTGTCCACAAGGGTTAAAATGCCGATGTTGTATTTTTTTCCAATACGATAATCATCTGCGCCAAAAGCAGGGGCCGTATGTACAATGCCGGTACCATCCTCTGTAGTTACAAAATCGCCCAGTAAAACGCGGAACGGTTTTGCACCCGGCGTAATTGCCTGTACTGCTTCCAAAGAGTTTGCTTCGTACGGGAGCAAAGGTTCGTATTCAATATTTTCTAAAACTTTCCCCTTAAACGTATCAACAATTTTCCAGGGTAATATTTTTGTTTCCTGGTTATAATTTTCAAAATCTCCATTCTCCCCTTCTTCCTTAAAATATTTGGACACCAAAGCCTTGGCAAGAATTACATTTTGCGGAACATGTGTATATGGATTGAATGTTTTAACTAAAACATAATCGATGTTTGGACCAACTGTTAAGCCAAGATTGGATGGAAGCGTCCATGGCGTTGTTGTCCACGCTAAGAAAAATACTTCGCTGGTTATCGATTGTTTTGCTGCTGCTTCAAAAAGAAATTTGCTTTTTTCATTTTCAACCGCTTTAAATAAAACGGTGGCACTTGTATCTTTTACATTCCTGTAGGTGCCCGGTTGGTTTAATTCGTGAGAACTTAAACCCGTACCAGCAGCCGGGGAATATGGCTGGATAGAAACGCTTTTATAAAGTAAGCCTTTCTTATATAATTCGCTCAGGCACCACCAAAGTGTTTCAATGTATTCGTTTTTAAAAGTGATGTATGGATGATCAAGATCCACCCAATAACCCATTTTGGTTGTGATATCGTCCCACTTGTCTTTATATCGAAGTACGGCCTCGCGGCATTTCTGGTTGTATTCTTCAACCGATATTTTTACGCCAATATCTTCTTTTGTAATACCCAGTTCTTTTTCTACACCCAGTTCAATAGGTAAACCATGGGTATCCCACCCGCCTTTCCGTTCTACTTTGTAGCCTTGCATGGTTTTATAGCGGCACACCAAATCTTTTAAAGTACGGGAGATGACGTGGTGAATGCCCGGAAGGCCATTTGCACTTGGCGGACCTTCGTAAAAAACAAAAGGCTCTGCACCTTCCCTAAGCGCTACACTTTTCTGGAAAGTATGTTCCTGCTGCCATTTTTGTAAGATTTCTTTTTCAATGGAAGGCAGGTTTAAATGTTTGAATTCTTTATATCGGGCCATAAGGCGGTAAACTTCTTTTTAAAATGGCTGCAAAGGTATGGAAATTAGCTCCTATTAAGGTTTTGCTGAATAGGATTATTGCTGTTGAAGTGTGCGACGCAACCGGGGTTGATGCAATGGTGAAAGCTGGTATCAAAAAATAAAAAAAGCCCGCTGTTTTAGCGGGCTTAAAAAGGAAATTAGTTTAGAATTTAGCGCCTACACTTAAAAATACAGTTCTGCCATCGGCAGGTAAAGCACCAGGACCAGGGTAACCACCGGCACGGCGTGTAAAATAACGCTCATCAAAAAGGTTATTAATGCCGGCCTTTAAGTTGATGCCCCTGGCAAATTTATAAGAAGCAGTTAAATCGGTAACAACGTATGAGGGGATCGTGCCATTTTGCGCATTAGCAGTTGGCTTAGCAGTGTTGTTGGCGTCAGAAAAAGCTTCGCTTACTGAACTCACCTGCCCGGTCAATAAAAAATTTTTGTAACCTGCAGTTATACCGCCACGGAAAATGTGTTCCGGTGCATTTTCAACCTTCTTACCTTTTGTATTCAGGTCCTTATAGTCTCCGCTGTATTCAGCATTTGTATAACCATAAGTTCCAAACAGGATTAGGTCAGAATTTACACTATTAGAAAAGGCACGAACAGGATTGAATTCCACGTAACCTTCAAATCCTTTGCTGGTGCTGGCACCAACGTTGGTGATCAATCGGTAAGAAGAAGGTGTTGCATTTGGATCGGTAACTGTAACTACACCAACACGATTATTGTACTGCAGGTAAAAGCCACTTACATCAAACTGGAGAAAGTTTTTCACTTTGCCACGGTAGCCTAAATCGATATTGTAACCTTTAGCATCTTCCAGGTTTGGATCAACAACATCGGTTGTAGGAGGTGCTTGTAAGTTTGCAAATTGAATGGGGCGGTAAGCCTGGGTATAATTTGCATAAAATTCCGTAGCCGGTGTAATATGATATTCTGTACCCACACCTGCTAATAAAAAGCTGCGGCTGCGTTTTACGTTTTGTAAAATGATCGCTTCGCCCGTGGTGCTGTTAAAGCCATTGCGTCCGGAAGCAGCGCCTTCGAGCCATTCGTAACGAATACCCGGAATAACAAGAAGCTTTTTACCAACACGAAAAATGTTTTCGGCAAATGCCGCTACGTTACGGGAATCGAAAGCAACATCACGCGGATAATCGCCTGCTACGCTTACATCGTAATTTGAACCTGTGGTTCCTTTTCCATCAGCCTGGCGATATGTTGTTCCTGTATACAAACGAACACCACCAGAAATAGTATTGTTCATTTTTCCTAACTGGTAATCAGAAAGGATACGGCTTTCTAATCCATAATTGCGGTATTTATCAAGATTGACAACCCTGTTATTGAATTCGCCGGTTGCGGGGTTTATACTGTCTTTAGCAGTAATGGATTGCAGGTAGCCAACACTGTTGCGGTCACCAATAGTTGCAAATAATTTTGTGTTCCAACGGGCCTTTTCACTGATCAAATAATCAAACGACAACGCCGGGTTGGTCCAGGTAATGTCAAACCAGTTACGGGCACGAAAGCTTTGTTTTGCATTGTCTTTTAACTGCGCATCGGTTAAACCGCCAGCTTGCTGGCTACGGATATGCGAACGCATGATTTCGGCCGTAAGAGAAGCTTTTGGTGAAAAACGATAAGTTACGGTACCAAAGCCTGCATTTGTAAAATAGCGGCTGTTCTGCCTCCAGCCATCACCATTGCGATGATCGAAAAATGCGTAATAATTTACTTTCTCCGTTTTACCACCAACCGCATTATAACTATTGAACATAGCATTGCTACCTAACGTTTGTTGCGTTTCAAATTCAAATTTTTTGTTGATTTCGCTGCCATTACGTAAAATGTAATTTACCAGGCCGCCAAACTGTGGGCCGTATTGCAAAGAACCTTGTCCCCTTACAATTTCTATCCTTTGTACACCTTGTAACTGCGGATTGTAATAAGCTTCCGGATAACCAAAAGGATCTGCAGAAATATCGTAACCATTTTGGCGCACATTAAACTCCCAGCTTCGGTTGGGGCTTAAGCCTCTTGCTGCAATTCCAATTTGAATGCCACTGGGGTCACTTTCCCAAATTTGAATGCCCGGAACTTTTGCAAGAACCTGGCGCATGGTGTTAGTGGTAACATTGCCTTGAACGTTATCTAAAACGATCAGTGTATTTTTTTTACCTGCATAGATGGATGTACCTACAATTTCCGGAAGTTGCTGATAATCGCTTTTGCTGCCGCGACCAACTACTGTTATTTCGGAAAGGTATTTTGTTTTGGGAGCGGTGCTATCGTCGTGAAATATTTTGGTGGTTGTGTCTTGCGCCATTGCATTCATTCCAAGCACGGATCCAATAATTAATAGGCTAAACTTCATATTTTAATTCTTTTTGCGCGGCAAAGGTGTGGGTATAAAAAAATATGCAGTTACGCAAACAGGAAAAGAATGTTACGGAAAACGTAAAAAGAAAAAGCGTGACGAATGGATGACAAAAAATAAGAGCGGTCTAGCTTTTATTTTTCGTACGCAGGTTTTTATAAATCTTGATTGCACTCATTAAAATAAGTACAAAAGCAAAAAGTCCGACAAGTCCCCACAAAAAACTGATTGATTGCTTAACTGTTGCCAGCATTACTATTGCTATTAAAAAAATGGTAGCAACCTCGTTCCAGACCCTTAATTGCTGGGACGAGTATTTAAAAATGCCTTTTAATTGTTGTTTGTAAAGTAAATGAAGGGTAAAATGATAAACATATAATCCAACAACAAAAATTAGTTTAACAACCAACCATTGGGGCGTTGCATCTAATTGTATCCACACCCAGGGACCAAGAATAGCGGTTAAAATTGCAGAAGGCCAGGTAATGCCCAACCACAATCTTTTTATCATGATGGAAAACTGGTTGCTTAAAATGCTTCTTTCAGGTTCGCTTTTTTCCGCAGCTTCTGTATTATAGATAAAGAGCCTGACAATATAAAATAAACCGGCAAACCAGGTTACGATAAAAATAATATGCAGCGCTTTGGTGTAGAGATACATGAATAAATGTAAAATCTAAATGGCAAAATTTTGACCCATGTTTATAGCAACATGACTTAAGATTCTTTTAAAATCATTTCGCTGTTTCCTTCCCCGTATTCATTGATCCATTTGCTTAATGTTTCAATCCATAAAGGATGTGTATTTAGACAAGGAATGAGTTCAAAGCTTTCGCCACCTGCTTCCAAAAATATTTCCTTCCCTTCTTCACCCATTTCTTCCAATGTCTCCAGGCAATCACTTACAAAAGCAGGACAGGCAACCAATATTTTTTTTACGCCTTCATTTGGCAATTCTGCTAACCGAACAGCAGTATAAGGTTTTAACCAAGGATCTCTGCCCAAACGAGATTGAAATGAAAAACCCCATTTAGATTTTGGTATGCCCAATTCTTCTGCTACAAGATTGGTAGTTGTCCAGCATTGGTGGCGGTAACAATATTTATGTGCTTCGGAATATACTTCGCAGCAATTATCAACTTTTAAACAATGCGACTTTGTAGGATCACATTTTGTTATATGTCTTTCTGGTATCCCGTGGTAGGAAAATAATATCTGGTCGTAATCGTTGGCTAAATAAGGTTTTATGCTTTCGCACAAAGCATTAATGTAATCTTCGTTGTTATAAAATACTTTTATAAACTTTAGCTGGAAAGAATAATTGCCTTTTTCGTGTTGCTCTTTTGCATATTCAACGGCTGTTTCGTAAGAACTCATTGCATAATGTGGGTACATGGGCACAACAATAATTTCTTCGAGGTCAGGATTGTTTTTTAAAAGTTCGTCGTAGGCTTGTTTTGGAGAGGGGTTGCCATATCGCATAGCGATGGAAACTGGTTCTTCAATTTTATTTTCTAATGCTTGCTTTTGTTCTTTACTAATTACAATCAGTGGCGAACCATCTTTTGTCCAGATAGATTTATATGCTTCTGCCGATTTAGGTGCTCTGAATGGAACAATTATTCCTTTTACTAATAGAGCCCTGAGTAACCATGGTTTGTCAATGACTCTTTCATCCATTAAAAATTCATCAAGGTAACGCCTAAGGTCCTTCACTTCAGTACTGTCCGGTGATCCAAGGTTCATTAAAATAACCGCTCTTTTCATTTGCTTTGTTAATGGGTAGCAAATGTACTTCCTCAACAAACAACTCATTCCTTATTTTGCCCAATTGATGTTAGTCATTTTAATATCTGATGAAAGTCATGTAGGTAAATGACAGTGCAATGACAGAGTTTTACCAATTCATAGGTGTTGCTAAATTACTTTTGCACCGTTATCCTTTACAAAAACACGAATGGAATATTATCACTTTAAGAACATAGGTAATTTTTTCGTTGCCGGCATTAATTACAAAAAATCCGATGCTGCCATTCGTGGTTCTTTTGCAATTTCAAATGAACAATACAACAACATTATACAAAAAGCAAACGCTGAAGGATTAAATGAATTGTTTATTATTTCTACCTGCAACCGGACAGAAATTTATGGATTTGCGCAAAGCAGCAACCACTTAATTAATTTGTTGTGTTCTGAAACGATCGGTAATGCAGACGATTTTAAAAAACAGGCCTATATTAAAAAAGGAAATGAAGCAATAGAGCACATTTTTGAAGTTGGTGCTGGATTAGACTCTCAGATTTTGGGTGATTATGAAATTGTAGGTCAAATTAAAACCGCTGTGAAGTTTTCGAAAGAACGAGGATGTGTTGGTGCTTTTACAGAGCGATTAATAAATTCTGTTTTACAATCATCTAAATTAATTAAGAACAATACCGAATTAAGCGGGGGAACAGTTTCTGTCTCTTTTGCCGCGGTGCAATACATTCGCGAAAAAATAATCAATGCTTCGGAAAAAAACATCTTGCTGCTTGGTGTTGGAAAAATTGGACGCAACACTTGCAAAAACCTGGTAGATTATTTAGGCACCAAAAATATTACACTCATTAATCGTTCACCGGAAAAGGCTGTAGAACTGGCGGCTGATTTAAATTTAAAATATGCTCCTGTTGAAAACCTCGATGCTGAAATAAAAACTGCCGATATTATTTTGGTGGCAACCAATTCCGTTGAACCAATTATTTTGCGATCGCATTTGGAAGGAGGAACAGAAAAGATAATCATAGATCTTTCTATTCCTTATAACGTTGAAGAATCAGCGCAGCATTTACCGAACGTTCAATTGGTAAATGTTGACCAGTTATCAAAACTAAAAGACGAAACACTAAAATTAAGAATGGCGGAAGTGCCGAAAGCAAAAGGCATTATTAAAGAATTAATAGAAGAATTTAATAGCTGGCATGAAATGCGTAAGCATGTTCCATTATTGAAAGATTTGAAATTGAAATTGAAAAAGATCTGCACGCATCCTAAATACTTACATACAACTGCATCATCCTGCCCAAAAAAATTAGATGTTACCATTCAGCGTGTGTTAAATGATACGGCCGGTAAAATAAAAATTAAAAATGAACGCGGTTGCCAGTATATCACTGCCATTAACGAGTTCATAAGTGCCGGGGTAAACTAATGGCTCAAACTTCAATACGAATCGGAACAAGAGAAAGTCAATTGGCTGTGTGGCAGGCTACATTGGTGAAAGATCTATTGAAACAAAATGGAATTTCATCTGAACTTGTTTATATAAAAAGCGAAGGAGATATTGACCTTGTTACGCCCCTTTATGACTTAGGCGTACAGGGCATTTTTACAAAGACCCTGGATGCAGCTTTATTAAATAATCGTATTGATATTGCGGTACATTCAATGAAAGATGTGCCCACAAAACTTGCACTAGGAATTAAGCAAGCATCCGTCCTGAAAAGAGCATCTTATAAAGATATTCTTGTTTATAAAAACAAATCAGATTTGCATCGTTTAGGATTTGAAAAAGGTGCTTGGGGCGTTGTTGATGAAAAAATGCAAGATCTGAATTCACCATTTACCATTGCAACAAGTTCCATTCGGCGCATGGCTCAATGGCTGCATCGTTACCCGCATCACAAAATTGAAAATTTACGCGGAAATGTAAATACACGTATGCGGAAAGTTGAAGAAAGTAGTTGGAATGGAGCCATCTTTGCCGGGGCTGGTTTAGAGCGAATTGATCTTCGTCCCGAAAATTCGGTGGACCTAGACTGGATGTTGCCGGCTCCATCACAAGGTGCTATAATGGTTGTTTGCAGGGAAGATGATCAAATATCTTTTAATGCTTGTCAATCATTTAATGATAATGCGACCGCCATTTGCACAAAAATTGAAAAAGATTTTTTACGAGTGCTGATGGGTGGTTGTTCAACACCAATAAGTGCATTGGCAGAATTAACAGATGGTAAAATTGTATTCAGGGGAAATCTTTGCAGCGTCAATGGAGAACATAAAATTGACGTAATTAAAGAAGTGCCAATTTCTGAATGTGAAAACCTGGGAACGATTGCAGCAAATGAATTGCTACAAAATACAAAAGCAACACAAATACTTGCTGAAATTAGAAATGCAAAAAATTAAACGATACATATTAAGTACAAGGCCTTTAGCTAAGGAAATTCATTCAGAAGCGGAAGCTAATGGAATCATTATCGAAGAATTATCTTTCATAGAAACGCAACCAATACAAGATCCTGAACTTTTTGAAAAGATCAAACAACTCGCAACACAAAAGCTAACGGTTGCTTTTACCAGCATGAACGCAGTGGAAGCAGTTGTGAAGCATATTGATAAAAATGTTGATTGGAATATTTACTGTCTTGGTAATACAACCAGGAAACTGATTGAAGAAAATTTAGGCAGTGATAAGATCGTAGCAACGGCCGAAAATGCAAAACTGTTGGCCGAGCGAATGATAGATGATGGCGTTAAAAGTATTGTTTTCTTTTGCGGAAATATTCGCAGGGATGAATTGATTAATAAATTTCGTTCAGAAAAAGCACAAGTAGAAGAAGTCGTGGTTTACGAAACAACTGAACTGCCTGCACCGCTTACAAAAGAATATGATGCTATTTTGTTTTTTAGTCCAAGTGCAGTGCATAGTTTTTATAAAGCAAATAATTTAAATCGTCAAACGCAGGTTTTTGCCATTGGAAAAACTACCGCCGAAGCATTAAGAGAAGAGGGAGTTGAGAAAATGCTTGTCCCTGAACATGAAAGAATGGGAGCAATGATTATGGAGCTATCC
>JAKFCI010000070.1:0-2445 GCA_036676725.1 Chitinophagaceae bacterium | reverse complement strand
AATTTGGTATACCAAATTTTATATCTTTGGAAAGTCAAAGTTTTTAAATATGCACTACCGGGTTTTTCTTTTCTTACTAAATTTTATTGGTTTTTATCAGGTTGCAAACGCACAGGATTCGGCAGTCATAAAGGGAATTATCAGGCATGAAAATGAGCCGCTGGCAAAGGCGACCATTTTATTGAAAGGTGCTAATGAACAATTCATTTCAGATTCGGCAGGTTATTTTGAAATTACGGGTTTGCATAAGGGAAAGCACCAATTGTTTATTACGATGGTTGGTTTTGAATCTCAATTGGAAACTGTAAACATTGACCACGGAGAAGTAAAAACGATCACAGTTGAATTGCAAAAAAATAATTCTTCTTTGAATGAAGTAGTGGTAACCGGCACCATGAAGCCAGTTACAAAACTTAAAAGTCCAATTGCCGTTGAAGTATTTACTCCTCAATATTTTAAGAAAAACCCATCACCCAGTATTTTTGAATCGCTCCAAATGGTTAATGGTGTTCGCCCGCAAATAAATTGCAGCGTTTGTAATACTGGTGACATTCACATTAATGGTTTAGAAGGTCCTTACTCTATGGTCACGATAGATGGAATGCCCATTGTGAGTTCACTTTCCTCTGTTTATGGTTTGTTTGGTATACCCAACCAACTTGTTGAGAAAATAGAAATTATAAAAGGTCCGGCTTCTGGTTTATACGGTTCCGAAGCAATAGGTGGGTTGATCAACATCATTACCAAATCCCCGGAGAAAGCGCCAACATTTTCATTTAATGCGCTTACTACAAGTTGGTTAGAACATAATATTGATGTGGGTGTAAAAATGAAAGTGGGCAAGGCAACCTCTTTGCTCGGGCTTAATTATTTTAATTATGCCAACAAGCAGGACCGAAATAATGACAATTTTACTGATGTTACTTTACAGCATCGCATTTCGTTATTTAATAAATGGAATTTTGAAAGAAAGCATAAAAGAGTAACAACTTTAGCTGCACGGTATTTCTATGAAGATCGCTGGGGAGGGGATATGCGTTGGAATAAAAGCTTTAGAGGCGGCGATAGTTTATATGGTGAAAGTATTTATACAAAACGTTTCGAGGCCATTGGAAACTATCAATTGCCAGTTGAAGAAAACATGTTTTTTTCTTTTTCTGCTACTTCGCACAATCAAAATTCTTATTATGGTGCCATTCCTTACTTGGGTGATCAAAAAATAGCATTCGGGCAATTGATCTGGAATAAATCGCTTGGTAAACATTTTTTGCTTGCTGGCGCTGCCGGCCGTTATAATTATTATGATGATAATTCGACAGCCACAAGGGATACTGTTAATGGCAAAAATGCACCGGATAAAAATTTTATCCCCGGCATTTTTTTACAGGAGGAGTGGGAACTGAATCAAAAAAATCGATTACTTGTAGGTGTTAGGGTTGATCATCATCCTGTGCATAAAGCAATCATAACTCCAAGGGTTGCCTATAAGTGGAACATAAATGACAAGCAGGTATTTCGTTTAAATGCAGGCACAGGTTTTAGGGTGGTAAATTTATTTACCGAAGACCATGCGGCATTAACAGGTTCAAGGATCGTGGAAATTAAGAACAAATTAAAACCAGAAGAAAGCTATAATATAAACCTTAATTACTCCAGGCAGTTTGGTGGCAATTCAAATTCTTTTGGCATCGATGCTTCTGTGTGGTACACGTATTTCCATAACCAGATTGTGGCTGATTATACGACAGATCCTAATAAAATTATTTATGATAATTTGAGCGGGTATGCCATTTCAAAAGGGCTATCCTTGAATCTGGAATTTAACTTTATGCAACGCTTGCGGGGCAGCGCCGGCTTGACATTGCAAGATGTTGCAACCATCAACAAAAATACTTTAGGAAAAGAAATCAAGCAACGCCCCATGTTATCAGAAAATGCAAGCGGTACCTGGGCGATAACTTATGCTTTTCCTGTTTCCGGAATAACTATCGATTATACCGGCAATGTTTATGGACCGATGCGTTTGCCCCTGATCTCTGATCTCGATCCAAGGAGAGCTTATTCGCCAGTTTGGAGTATTCAAAATATCCAATTCACAAAATGGATGTCAAACAAGGTTGAACTGTTTGGAGGCATAAAAAATTTTTTAAACTGGACACCTGCTAAGAACAATGCTTTTTTAATTGCACGTGCCCATGATCCTTTTGATAAAAAGGTTGAATACAATAACGATGGAAGTATTATGCAAACAGAAGAAAATCCTTATAAATTAACCTTTGATCCAACTTATGTGTATGCACCCAACCAAGGTATGAGGGTTTTTGCCGGTATGCGATTTAAAATGAAATAAATCCAACCAAGTAAAGTCAAAATTAGTTCAAAACCTATTGCTCAAACAAGGCAAAGGTACCGCCAACCCAATCTTTGTCTTTGTTGTAGCGTACT
>JAKFCI010000069.1:0-2116 GCA_036676725.1 Chitinophagaceae bacterium | reverse complement strand
TACTGATAGTTTAATGAAAAGACTGACCGACTTTAATAAAAAGTAAGTAGCGTTTTCGTCTGCTCTGGGATCTTTCCGTCGGCCCGGGGTCTGGCCTCAGCCGAGCCCCGGGAGTTAGAAAGTTCAAGCTCTTAACGAATTTAGTCTTTGTTGCAAAGAATTTACACTCCTTTACATTGATTTTACAACTGGAAACAGGTTACATTATCCGCTATCACTATTGTTGCATAAATACAATTTTGATGAGGAAAATGTGTGTGCCTCTTTTCGTACTACTGATGGCATCGACTGTTTCTTTTGCGCAACAGAGTATCCCGTTAAAGCTAAAAGTGTTTATTGATTGTAGCAACACCTGGTGCGATATGCAATACATAAGGTCGGCCATAAATATTGTAGATTTTTTGCTCGACAACGCTGCAGCCGATGTGCATGTTCTTATTACCAGCCAAAGCACAGGCAGCGGGGGAGACCAATACCAACTTATTTTCTTTGGGCAGCAATCTTTCAAAAACCAAACTGACACATTGCGTTTCAGTACAGACCCGAATGCCACAGAATTTGAAGAAAGAGAGTTGCTGTTGAAATACCTTAAAACAGGGCTTGTTCCTTTTATTGCTAAAACAGCAGCTATAAAAAACATCGAAATAAGTTTAAAAACAACAGACACTACTGCGGCAGGTACTGCTGATTCCACCCATACACAAGACCCATGGAATGCCTGGGTAATACGCATCGGTGCCGATGGAAATATTAATGCAGATGCTAACTATAAAAACGCCAATTACAGTGGCAATTTTTCTGCAAACAGAATTACAGACAAACTAAAAACAGGCATCGGTGTGAACTGGGGTAAGAACAAATCCACTTTTGAATATGAAGAAAACGGGACGATAGAAAAGTTTGTGGTAAATAATCATAATTGGTTGATCAACCAATACCTCGTTAAAAGCATCAATACACACTGGAGTTGGTCGTATGAAATAAAATACAACCAGAATACTTTTTCTAATAATAAGGGGCGTGCCTTACTGCGGGCAGCAGTCGAATACAATATCTTTCCCTATAAGGAAGTAAATAATAAGTCATTTACACTTAGCTATAGCCTTAATGCAAGAAGGAATTATTATTACGACACGACCATTTATGATAAAACAAAGGAAACGCTGTATGGCCATCGGGCAACCGCCTATCTGTCGCTCAATCAGAAATGGGGTAACTCTTATGCAGGCATAACCTATCATAATTATTTTAACAACTGGAAGTTTTTTAATCTTGGAATTGATGTTTACAGCAATGTGCGCATTACAGGTGGTTTATCATTCTATATTATGGCCTTTGGCGGCCTTACCCGTGACCAGATTTTTCTTGTAAAAGGAAATACCACACCTGAAGAAGTATTGGCAAGAAGACGTCAACTTGCTTCGGGATACAACTATTTCACCAGCATTGGCATCAACTACCGTTTTGGCTCAAAGCTTAACAATGTGGTGAACCCCCGGTTTAACAGAATCAGTTCTGCAAATGAAGATTAATTTATCCTGAGTGTTTCTTTGTCGGCCCGGGGGCTGCCCTCAGGCGACCCCGGGCCGACAAACATAAATAACGCAACGTCCCTTTCAGGAGACCTTGTTGAAAAGCAGGTATTTGAAGGTTTTTAAACTACTGTTGAAAAATGTATTATTTTCATTGCTGTAAAAGCCAACTTACAAACATACCTATTTTATGATCCGGGTTCTGTTCTCCGTAACTGTATTTTTTCTTCTTTTTTCTGCCAATGCACAACAACCACTTTTAAAATGGGCAAAACCCTTTCATGCAAATAATACATCAAACAACCGGGATTACAGCAATGGCCGAACCATTGGCGTAGATAAGGATGGTAATGTCTCCAGCCCTAATGACCAGGTAGTTATAGGTGAAACAATGCCAAAGTTTTTTGGGGGTTTATCAAATCAACTTTCATATAAAAATCTTACACTCGATTTCTTTTTACAGTTCGTTAAACAGGAATCTATTACAAATGATTGGGGGCCATTGGTTGGAGTACTTGGATCAATGAATAATAAAGATGTTTCAGCGCTTGACAGGTGGAGATCACCTGGTGATATAACCAGTA
>JAKFCI010000068.1:0-2167 GCA_036676725.1 Chitinophagaceae bacterium | reverse complement strand
ACTGCAAATAGCACAATACCTTCCTGCGTAGAGCGAAAAATAGACAGCATAAAAATGCAGGCAAAATGGAACCCACCGGCCCAGGTTGACGAATATTTTTACAATGGAAAAACAGTTTACTTGTTTAGCGCCGATTGTTGCGACCAGTACAATACGGTGTTGGATGCGGATTGTAATTATATATGTGCCCCTTCGGGTGGATTAACAGGTTCTGGCGATCGAAAATGCGAGGATTTCAACGCAACTGCAAAACACGTTAAACTCGTTTGGAAAGATGACAGGTAATTTGTACCAGGCAGTAATACTACTATCAGCCTTGGTTGCGTCGCACACTTGTACTATAAAATTTTACTTCAACATTCTACATTCAATTCTCTGATTATAAAAAAAGCGTTCATTACGAACGCTTTTGCACTTACAAATAATATCATTTATTGTATCAAAACTTTCTGCTCAAATTGATTTTTTCTTGCTTTATCAGCAAGTTTTACCATGTAAACACCTTTAGCATTTGTAGCCGATAAAGAAATGTTTTGCGATCCGCTTTCATGCGTTACAACAATACGTTTTTGCATTACAGTTCTGCCCATTACATCTGTCAATTCAACAATGTAATCGCCTACCGGTATTTTATTAAATTGTAAAGTGAAATAATTATTGGTTACCGGGTTGGGATATACCTGCACCAGGTTTGATAAAGGCGATACTTTTGCCGCAATGGTTTCAATAGTAGAATATTTTCTGGAACCGGTTGCCAGGTAATTGCTGTTTGCCAAATCAGAACTGCGAAAAACGGCTGGCGCACCAAAAGCAGATGCTTCCCAGCTTTTTGGATTTACTACGTAATAAGCTTTCCCGTCAACAGCGCTACTCACCAATAAATTTCCGTCACCATCAACGACAGAACCATTTACGGTAAATCCTTTTGGCAATCCTTTAATAGCACCCAAATGTGTTGCTACTTTGGTTTCTAAACTAAGTTTAAACACCTCGTTGCGGGCAGACATGATATATAAATATCCTTTATCGTCCGAAATCATATCGCCACCAAAAGAACTGCAGCGATTATGAATAGAAATACTATTGGCACCATCATCAACTAAAGCACCTAACTGGGTAATTTTTATTTTCTTGCCCGTAGTAAATTTAATAAAAGTGTTTCCATCATTCGAAATCGCATACCCATTGCCGTCAGGAGCAATTACCATTCGGGTGATGCATTTGGCTTCATCGTTGTGCATGTTGCCTAAAGAAGTAAAGGCTTCATCTGCCACATAATAAACTTTCATTGTTTTAAGATCAATGTATCGCAATTGATCAATAAACATAGGCGTAAAATATAAGCGGTTGTTTTTTCGATCATAAGCTGCGGCTGCGACCCCAGTACTAAATGGTGCTTGCAATGCAGTACCATAGCGAGCATCCGTTTGTTTTAATAATCTCTTTTTTGTAGCTGCGTTGTAGGTTTCCGTGGAATTATCAATACCATTTAATAATATGTTACTGTATTCTCCGGTTTTTAAATCAAGTTTGCGCAAGGCATTCCAACCAGACCCTTCCTTGGTTAAATCTGTAATGGCATAAGCAAATCGATCGTTCTGTGCATTTGTTTTAACCGCAGCAAATAAGGCAATGACGGAGAAAATAGCGAGGTGTAATTTTCTTCTCATGGTTTTTAGTTTTAGAGCATAAAGCCGACCATTAAGTTACAGTATTTTGTAATACATATAAAAAATTTTGGCGCAATGGTCAACTTATTTTTTTAATGGTTTGTAATTGCTTTTAAACAGCGGCAATTGTTCTGTTTGTTCCCGAAGAGGTTCGCATGGAATTAATGTTTGGTAACATAATTGTGGCAGTTGCTGGTAAAGTTTAGTGCCTTCTGTTTTCCAATTGATCATTTCATCGCTTACTTGTTTTAAAACTTTAGCTGGATTACCGGCAATTAAAGACCGGAATGGAAATTGTTCGCCTTGTTTTACAAATGCAAGTGCGCCAACAATACATTCATCGCCCAGTTCAACTTCATCCATCACAACTGCATTCATGCCAATTAAACAATTTTTGCCAATGGTTGCACCATGTATGATTGCGCCATGCCCAATATGAGCAGCTTCTTTTAAATGAATGGTTTGCCCAGGAGACATATGAAGTGTGCAGTTTTCCT
>JAKFCI010000067.1:0-3049 GCA_036676725.1 Chitinophagaceae bacterium | reverse complement strand
TACAACATCTGGAGTGGAATTATTGGTGGTTTCTTTTTAGCGCTTTCCTATTTCGGTACCGACCAATCGCAGGTTGGCCGCTATTTAACGGCGCAGAATAATACCGAAAGCCGCCTGGGTTTATTAATGAACGGACTGGTAAAGATCCCGATGCAATTCTTTATTTTATTGATCGGCGTATTGATCTTTTCTTTTTACCAGTTTAATTCCGCACCATTATCTTTCAATACCAGTTTGGTTGATGACGCAAAAGTGTCCGATCAAAAAGATTCGTTAGCACATTTGCAGGCAAAGTACGATTCTGTTTCCCTGTTAAAGAAAGCTGCAGTTGCACAATTTGTTGCAGCAGAAAAATTGCATGATACAGATTCAACCGCACATTTATCCGTGCATTTAAAAGCATTGAATAAACAAACAGAAGAATACAGGGCCACCTTTAAGATGATATCGAATAAGGTTAGTTCAAAGGATACCAATGATACCAACTATGTATTTCTTGCTTTTGTAAAACAATATTTACCCGATGGTTTAAAAGGGTTGCTGATCGCTATAATATTTCTTGCTGCCTGGGGTTCAATTGCAGCAGCCTTAAATTCCTTGGCAGCAAGTACGGTTGTTGATTTTCACCAGCGAATGAATACAGGCTTAAGCAAAATGACAGAGTACAACCTATCTAAATGGTACACTTTGGCCTGGGGTGTGTTTTGTATCATTGTTGCGCAATTTGCCAACCAGATCGGAAAAAGTTTAATTGAAACTGTAAACATATTAGGCTCGCTTTTTTATGGGGTTATCCTTGGAATTTTTCTTGTTGCATTTTACCTGAAATGGATCAGGGGCAACGCCATTTTCTGGGCGGCCATTATTGTTGAAACCTATATTGTCATTTCGGCCATTTGGCCATGGCTGATGCAAAAAATGCCTGCCGTGGCAAGTGTTGTTCCTACTGCCGTAAATAAGTTCATGAACAGCGCTTCGGAAATTGGTTTTCTTTGGCTGAATGCCATTGGCGCTATTGGTGTTGTTTTGGTTGCCGTTATCATACAGCTTTGCACCTTCAGGAGGTTAGTTAAATCCCGCAACGTTTAACCAGTTATTCGCTGCAATTTTTAAAAAACTATGGAAGATCATGTGCCCGAAAATAGTTACCAGGAACAATTAAGTAAACAACAGCACATTCTTACCCGTTTATTAAAACGCCGTACAGTGTTTGGCTGGCTGCGTTTATTAACCGTTGTTGCCACTTTCTTTGTGTGCTATTATGCATTCGGGCAAAGTATACTTGGGGGCAGCCTTCTATTATTGGCAGGCATTGCTTTGTTTCTTTTTGAAATAAGTAAAGACGTTGACAACAATAAAGAAATAGAAGCCACCCAAACCCTCATTGCTATTAATGAAGAAGAATTAGCCGTGTTGCAATACAATTATGCAACAAGGTTTGATGGCGCACAATACCTGCCTCCCGATCATTCTTTTGCCGGCGACCTGGATGTATTTGGAAAATTTTCTTTGTACCAGTTTATTAATAGGGGTTATTCCGAACAGGGCAGGAGTTTGCTGGCCCATGATTTTTTACATGCTGTTGCGGTAGATGAAATTGGGCAGAGACATGAAGCGATAAAAGAATTAGCGCCGCAATTGGAATGGCGGCAAAACCTGCAATCGCTTTCCGTGCAAACGCCTGTAACTATTGCTACGCAAAATAAAATAGAGCAATGGCTACAATCAAAAGAAGAAGCCTTTGCTGCAAGCTATTGGAAGTTCCTGTTACCTCTTTATTGCCTGGCAACTATGAGTATGGTGGTGGCGGCCATACTTGGTTACCTGTCATCTTCACAATTTGGTTTTATCTTCTTATTGCTGTTTTTCTTTTCTTCTGTTTTAAGCCGCAAGCCAACCAAAATATATTTTCATTTATCGGGTGTGGTAAAAGAAGTAAGCACGTTAAAAACTTTGATCAGTTGGATCGAAGACAAAACATTCGCTTCATCACTTTTAAGCGGTTGGCAACATTCTATTGCACACGATACAAAAGCTTCGGTTGAAATAAAGAAACTGGAAGAAGTATTGAACCGTTTCGAATTGAGGTTGAATGTCTTCGTGTTTATCTTCTTAAATAGTTTATTCCTTTGGGATGTATGGCAGATGCGCACATTAAATGAATGGCGTAGAAGAAACAAAGTCATGCTGCCGCAATGTTTTGATTTGATCGCGAAGTTTGAAGTGATCAACAGTTTAACTGTGTTGCATTTTAACCAGCCCGCCTGGTGTTTGCCTACATTTAAAAACGACTATTTTTCTTTCGAAGGGAAAGACCTTGGCCACCCGCTAATCCCGGGCAAACAACGTGTAGTGAGTGATTTTGCAATGAACGGCAAAGGCCAAATTGCGTTGATTACCGGTTCGAACATGGCGGGCAAAAGCACATTCCTGCGCAGCCTTGGTGTCAATACCATCCTTGCACAAATGGGAGCGCCTGCCTGTGCAACTGACTTGCAGCTTTCGCCGGTGGAATTGATCTGCAGCATGCGCATCTCCGATAACCTGGCAGAAAATACATCTACCTTTTATGCGGAATTAAAAAAACTGAAAACTGTTATTGATGCAGCAAATCAACACAGGCCTGTTTTTATTTTGCTTGATGAAATACTACGCGGCACCAATTCTTTAGACCGCCACATTGGTTCTAAAGCCCTAATAAGACAATTGGTAAAACAAGATGCAGTGGCTGTTATTGCCACCCACGATCTTGAATTGGCCAACATTAAGGAAGCATTGCCAAACGCAATTGACAACTACCATTTTGACGTGCAGGTAGCCAACGGCGATGAATTGTATTTTGATTATAAATTGAAAGAAGGCGTTTGCACCAGCCTCAATGCATCTATCTTAATGCGCAAGATCGGTATTGAATTAGTGTAAATAAAAAAGAGCCTGGAACATTTGATCACACGTTCTTTTGTTTCTTTTTTAAAAGATTCATGATTATTGCTCCAGGCTCATCCAAGGTGCACATCATCAATTGATCCTAGTTAGGTTTTCAATTCTT
>JAKFCI010000066.1:0-2164 GCA_036676725.1 Chitinophagaceae bacterium | reverse complement strand
ATCCTTTTAATAAATAGTCCGGTAAAAACATGGCTTGTTCTGTAGTTGCCTTCCAATCTATCCGGCTGCCTAATAAAAGGTCAATTCCAAATTTGCTCCAATGCTGCGCACCATTGTCTAAATAAGTATATAATAAATTGCGAAACGTAGGAATGTGATTAGGTAGAATATTATTAAAAATTACTTTCGATTTTGTATTGTTTGCAACAATATCGCGTAACCGCGTAGAACAATTGTCGAATAAAAAATCGTACTGGTAATACTTGTTTTCTTCTTTTGCATTTGTTTGTAAGGCAGAAAACAATTGTTGTTTTTCACTACAGGTTATTTGCAGTTTTTGTTCCTGTATGCTCCTGCTTTCGTACTGGTACTGGTTTTTAAAATCTGCAAAATTTTCAACAGAAACAAAATAACGCAACCTGCCCTTTACAAACTTTACATAAAAATCTTCATTAAACTCAAAGGTGCCATAGTTATAAATAATATCTAAACCTGTTGAAATATCCTGTACACGCAATGCACTATGCCCAAAGGTTGAATATAATTCCTCGCCCGGGCTGCAGGTGAGCAGGCTAATTTGCAGGTGGCAAGTATCTGTTTGACTTTTAGCAGACGGAAAGAAAAATAAAAAAGAGAAAAGAAAAAAAAAGATATGTTTCAAATCAGGTATTGTTTCGTGCAGCAAAATAAGACAAAACCCAAGAGAATACTAATTGGTTAATTGGTGCGGTGTTGTCATTAACCTTGTAAACTTATTTAATTTTTACCTGGTCTTTGATAAGACCCGAAGATTCAAAAAATGCAACCAATTCTTTGGACTCTTCTCCTCCGCGTTTTGCATGGTGTAATAGTGTAAAACCGTGTGCTCCCAAAGAATTAATTAAGTTAGGAAAGCGTTTTAAAATTGTTTTTACAATTTCTGTTTCTCCCAGCATTGATAAAACAAAGATGTTTGCCCTTGCCCCTTTTTCTATTAGGTAGTTTGCTATTTCTTTATTGCCAACATGTCCTGCACCTTCTATTGCTTCTTCAAAGTCGCCATTACCCCAATCATACCTGCTGTATATTAGGTTGGGATAATCTATGAGCATGGATTTTACTTTATCCAGGTCATTATGGCCGGCACCTACGAATTCTTTCACCATTTCAGGTTTGTAAGGCTCCTGGTTTTGTATTTTTTGCGGGAATAATTTAAATGGATAAATAGCTAAAGCCGCTAAGGCTGTAGATTGCAATAAAAAATACTTCCTGTTCATTGCTTTAAAATTTATATGCTTTAGAAAGCTACAAACATTATTTATGCAACTGTTTGTAATTGGATGGATGGTAAATAAATGCTGCATAGAATTGTTGCAGCACAAGAGTGCGACGCAACGATGTTGCTGGTAGCAAAGAAGTTGGGAAATAATTTAATATTTCAAATTATTTGCGACTATAATTTGGCGCTTCCCTGGTTATCTCTACGTCATGCGCATGACTTTCACGCATACCTGCATTCGTAATTTTTACAAAGGTGGCTTGTTTTAGCTCGTCCAAGCTTGCAGCGCCGCAATAACCCATGCCGGCACGTAAGCCACCAACAAACTGGTAAACAATTTCGCGTAAATAACCTTTGTAGGGAACACGTCCTTCAATTCCTTCGGGAACATATTTTTTTGTATCGGCTTCCGGGTCCTGGAAATAACGGTCGCTGCTTCCCACAGACATGGCACCTAACGAGCCCATTCCACGGTATTCTTTGAACTTTCTTCCTTCGTAGATAATTGTTTCTCCTGGGCTTTCTTCAGTGCCTGCAAAAATGCTCCCGATCATTACACAGTCAGCACCTGATGCAAGTGCTTTAACCATATCGCCGGTATAACGGATACCCCCATCCGCAATTATGGGAATGCCTTTTTTATGTAAAACCGAACTGGCTTGCATGATAGCAGTAAGCTGCGGTACACCAGCTCCCGCAACAATTCTTGTAGTACAAATGGAACCAGGTCCAATACCTACCTTAACTGCATCGGCTCCAGCATCTGCAAGTGCTTCTGCACCTGCTGCGGTAGCTATATTGCCTGCTATTACATTTATATTTTTAAAGTTCTTTTTTACGCTTTTTAATGATTCTATTATTCCAGCAGAATGACCATGGGCACTATCAAGGCAAACCAGATCAACA
>JAKFCI010000065.1:0-1671 GCA_036676725.1 Chitinophagaceae bacterium | reverse complement strand
GATCAGTGCAGTTGATAAAGTATTGAAAGCGGGCTTCCGTTCAAGAGATATTGCTGATGCAACAACCCCGGCTGATAAAATTCTGGGAACAGATGCAATGGGTGAGCAGGTGTTGAACTTTATTTAAGTTTACATATCATTTTTAAAAAGGCAATTCGGCAGAGTTGCCTTTTTTTATGAAGTTGCTTTTAGTTCAGTCTGCAATAGGCCGCTGGTTATTGACCAAATTCTAAACCAAAACATACAATTACTAATTGTACATTTCAAACTGTATGGTGATCCGTTAGTTTAGTACAAAATTTATTTATGAAAAGAATTGTATTTGTTTTAATGATTCTTGTTTTTGGGGTACACTTTACAAAAGCACAGTCTCTTCCCAGCCACTCTGATTCCGTATTATTTGTAGCCTCAACGTTTTTGGAGGGCAAGTTTCTGGTAGAAGCAAAAGTTTTTTGTGAAAAAAATAGTAATGGGGTAAGAAAATACCAGGCAAGTGAATTTAAAGATTTAAATGGTGGTAATACAACCATGTATCATTTTGTTCCGGGTGTAATCTCAATGGCAATGCGGTTTGAGATTGCGGACACTTTCGATATACACAACATCAGGTATTCTATCATAGAAGGCATAGATTCGGTAAGGAGTACTGATCAGCAATTTATTAATGCTAAGCATGAGGGGAAATTTCATGTAGTCAATATCCAAGGTATTGAATGCAGCCAGAAATCAGTACTGGTTGAATTGTATGATTTAAGAAATCCTCAACTCCACATCAGGATTATGATTGGAACACAAACCACTATACCTAAACCTGAAATGGCTTGGTTTGCCTACATGAAGGATAGTTCCTATAAGAATTTATTTACTGAAAAAGTATATGGTAGGGTCGGAGAATTGATCGGGTTTATAAAAACGGAGGTGCACCCATCGGCCTATTTTATTGAAATTAGAAGGCCAGGATTATTTTTTTGGCATAATGAGGGCAATTTCCATCTTGATTTCAATAACAATTTCGAATTGATTGATACTACAGTAAAAAAGGATTCCCTATCTAAAAAGCTTTATGCAGATGGCTTTCGGTACAGAATAAAAAGCTGGCTTGGCTTTCTGGAGTTACCTGGCACTTATAGCATTTCAATCAAGTCTAATACAGCCGGGATAAAGGATGGAAGAATTGAATATAATGCAGGTGTTGTTTTGTCAAAAAGTACTTTCAAACTTCATTATACAAATAAGCAAACTTTAGTCTTGCTGATGCTGTTTGGGATTCCTATGCTGATAATGGTTGCCGTTATTTATTTCTTTTTCAGAATAAGAAACAGAAGACAACAAAAGAAACTACAGCAACAAAACGAATTCGCAAAACTTAAATTACAAAGCATTCGTTCACAACTTAACCCCCATTTTGTTTTCAATGCGTTGGCTGGTATTCAAAACCTGATGAATAAACAAGAAACGGGGAAAGCCAACAATTACTTAGCTGCTTTTTCAAGAATCACCCGTAGTGTGTTAGATAATTCAGCGAAAGAATTAATTACAATTGATGATGAGGTGAAGTTGCTCTCCGATTATTTACAAATGGAACAACTACGTTTTGGTTTTCAATACACTATTATTGTGGATGAGGAATTGGATAAGCACAATATTGAAATTCCGGCAATGCTGCTGCAG
>JAKFCI010000064.1:0-6181 GCA_036676725.1 Chitinophagaceae bacterium | reverse complement strand
TTCGCTTAAGCGCAAACAAATTTTGATCGCCAAAGTGCAGGACGAGGCCGGTCATGGCTTATATCTTTATTCAGCAGCCGAAACACTGGGTATCACCCGCGATGAAATGATAGAACAATTGCATAGTGGCAAAGCAAAATATTCTTCCATCTTTAATTATCCAACAATTACATGGGCCGATATGGGCGCCATTGGATGGTTGGTAGATGGTGCTGCCATTATGAACCAGGTGCCGCTAACCCGCGCCTCTTTTGGTCCGTATAGCCGCGCCATGATCCGCGTTTGTAAAGAAGAAAGCTTTCACCAGCGCCAGGGTTTCGAAGCCTTATTGGTTTTAAGCAAAGGCAACAACGAACAAAAAGCAATGGTGCAGGATGCTATTGACCGTTGGTGGTGGCCAAGCCTGATGATGTTTGGTCCGCACGATACGGAATCTACCAACAGCGAAGCCAGCATGAAATGGAAGATCAAACGTTTTTCAAACGATGAATTGCGCCAGCGCTTTGTCGATATGATTGCGGAGCAAGTAAAATTGTTAGGTATGACGCTTCCTGATCCCGATCTAAAATGGAACGCAGAAAGAAATCATTATGATTTTGGCGCTATTAACTGGGAGGAATTTTGGAATGTCGTAAGTGGTAACGGCCCTTGCAATAAACAACGTTTAGATGCACGCAAAAAAGCCTGGGAAGATGGTGCTTGGGTTCGCGAAGCGGCTGTGGCCCATGCCGAAAAAAGAAAGAACAGGATGCAGAAAGCAGTGGCTTAAATTTTTTTTGAACTTGGCACAATTGCTACTAGCATCGCCTGTTGCGTCGCACTCTTGTACCGAAACAAATTATTCAACATACAAATTCATATGAATTTATTCAGGAAATATTTTTATGGCGATTACGATGCAATAAAAGGCGGCGGTAATGCACAATTACCGGCCGATCAAAAAATTGTTGCAACAAATAATAATAAAGAAGAAAGTGCAGAGTGGCCTTTGTGGGAAATTTTTATCAGGAGCAAACAAGGGCTCGATCATAAACATGTTGGTTCATTGCATGCGGCAGATGCGCAAATGGCCATAGAAAATGCGCGGGATGTTTATACACGCCGGCAGGAAGGCATAAGCATTTGGGTAGTTGAAAGCAAGTTCATTCATGCCTCAAACCCCGATGATGCAGAAAGTTTTTACGAACCGGCGAATGATAAGGTTTACCGCCATCCCACATTTTACGACCTGCCCGACGAATTAACGCATATGTAATATGGAATTTGGAGTTAGGAATTAGCGTAAATCAAAAATTTAATGCCGAATTCAATCAAATATAAAGGCTTTAAAGATTTAGAATCCTGGAAGAAAGGAAGAGAATTAAGAATGAAAATTTCTCTTCTTGTAAAAAAATTCCCAGTTGAAGAAAGATTTATTTTGTCTGCGCAAATTTTAAGATCATCTCGATCAATAACAAATAACATTGCTGAGGGTTACGGCCGATACACCTATACAGATACAAGGCATTTTTTTGTACAA
Source organism: Chitinophagaceae bacterium (assembly GCA_036676725.1). GTDB lineage: Bacteria > Bacteroidota > Bacteroidia > Chitinophagales > Chitinophagaceae > Flavisolibacter. The sequence continues at coordinate 4,662 of JAKFCI010000064.1, read as the reverse complement.
GCAAGAGGATCAGTGACTGAAACCATTGATCATTTGATTATTGCGTTTGATGAAAAGTATATTTTGATGCCTGAACTTGAAGAACTTGAAGAATTATGCCAAACAATATTCAAACTTATTAATGGTTATATAAGTTATCTCGACAAAAAAAAGAGTCAACCTAATTCCCAATTACAAATTCCTAAACCCAAATGAGCCTCCAACTTTTCACCTACACCCTTCACCTTGCTGACAATGCACTTATTCTTGGCCAACGCAATGCAGAATGGTGTGGACACGGACCCGTATTGGAACAAGATATTGCGATTACAAATATTTCGCTGGACCTTATTGGGCAGGCTAGAAATTTTTATCAATATGCCGCTGCGCTTTATAACAATTTTGATAATGATGAAAAGAAGGCCGTAGACCATTTACTGCCGCGTGTATGGAAAACATACCATCGCGAACTGGAAGAAGACGACCTGGCTTTTTTGCGAGATGAACATCAATATCTGAATGTTTTAATAACTGAGTTACCAAAAGGCGACTGGGCGCAAACCATTTTAAGACAATTCTTTTTTAGTGCCTTTCAATTTCAGCAATACACTTATTTAAAAAATAGCAGCGATCAACAGGTTGCAGCCATTGCAGAAAAATCGGTAAAAGAAACCGCTTACCATTTACGTTGGAGTTCTGAATGGGTTATTCGGTTAGGCGATGGAACCGAAGAAAGCCATACCCGCATTAATAATGCCTTAAACGAATTGTGGATGTTCACCGGAGAGTTATTTCAACCTTCAGATTTTGAAATGGGCGAACATGCAGTTAATGTATCTATACTTAAAGATTCCTGGGATCAAAAAGTGGCTTCGGTTTTTGAGGAAGCAGGTTTAGAAATTCCAAAACAAACCTGGGCGCAGCAAGGTGGAAAGCAAGGAAAACACACGGAATACTTTGGTTATTTACTGGCCGAAATGCAATATTTACAAAGGGTTTATCCGGATGCAAAGTGGTAAATGAACAAGAAATATGGCAGATCTTACAGGAAGTAAAAGACCCTGAGGTCCCGGTGCTTTCTGTAATAGATTTAGGCATCGTCCGTTCTGTTCAAATTGATGAAGACGATAAGATCAATATTACTATTACACCAACGTATTCCGGCTGTCCGGCAATGGATGTCATCAACATGGATATCCGCTTAAAACTTATTGAAAAAGGTTATCGCAACATATCAATCACTCAATCACTTTCACCCGCATGGACAACTGATTGGATGAGTGAAGAAGGGAAGCGGAAATTAAAAGAATATGGTATTGCGCCTCCCAATCCAAAACAACAATTTTGCAAGGAAGAAATGTTTGTAGAAGAGGCAGTTCAGTGTCCGCGTTGTCATTCACACCACACCCAACTAATCAGCCAGTTTGCATCAACAGCCTGCAAATCCATGTATCGCTGCCTTGATTGCAAAGAGGCATTTGATTATTTCAAATGCCATTAATTACCGGCATTTACAATTAAGATTTTAGATTTGATGTATAATTAAACATCATGTCTTCAATTCTTTTCGATGTTCAAAATAATATTGCCCGCATAACGCTAAACAGGCCGGATAAATACAATGCATTTAACCGCGATATGGCTTTGCTTTTGCAAGAGAAACTTGATGAATGCCAGGCATCGAAAACCATTCGTTGCGTATACATAACGGGGGAAGGCAAAGCATTTAGTTCCGGGCAGGACCTTGTTGAAGTAGTAGAACCCAACGGGCCCAAAATAACCAACATCCTTTCCGAACATTACAACCCGATTGTACGTAAAATTCGAAATTTAGATAAGCCAGTTGTCGCAGCGGTTAATGGTGTTGCAGCCGGAGCCGGTGCCAACATTGCTATTTGTTGTGATATTGTGGTTGCGTCAAAATCGGCAAGTTTTATCCAGGCTTTTTGTAAAATTGGTTTGATACCCGATAGTGGTGGTACCTTTTTTTTACCGCGTTTAATTGGGTTACAAAAATCCCTTGCGCTCACCATGCTTGGTGATAAAGTAAGCGCTGAAGAAGCAGAAAGAATGGGAATGATCTATAAATATTTTGACGATGAAATTTTTCAAACTGAAGCATATAAAATAGCGGAAAGGCTGGCTGTAATGCCAACAAAAGCACTTTATTATACCAAGAAGGCATTAAACCAGGCATTCATTTCTTCTTTTGAAGAACAATTGCATGATGAAGAATTGCTGCAGCAAAGGGCATCCTTTACTGAAGATTATAAAGAAGGCGTTCAGGCATTTTTAGAAAAAAGAACACCCGAATTCAAAGGATTATAATGGAAGTAAATAATAAGTTGGCAGAAGATGTAGTAAGCAGCATGATGAAAAGTGACTTGTTTAGCCAATGGTTAGGCATAGAAGTTTTAGACATCAGGGAAGGGTACAGTAAAATACAAATGCAATTGCGGGCAGAAATGATCAATGGATTTGGTGTTATCCACGGCGGCATTACTTTTTCGTTAGCGGATAGTTGTTTTGCCTTTGCTTGCAATAACCGAAATAATTTATCAATGGCTTTAGATACATCAATCAACTTTATAAAAGCCACAAAACCCAATGATGTTTTAACTGCAGAAGCCAAAGAAATGCACAATGGCAAAAGCACGGGTTTGTATTTAATTACGGTTACCAATCAATTTGGCGAACAGGTAGCGTTATTTAAAGGCACTTGTTTTAGAACGGGCAAAACACTCATTTAAAAAATTCAGTGCAAGATCAAATCATTCATTTTTTCCAGCAATACCCCAATCTTGCAATCGTTGCCAGTCTTTTCATCAGTATAATTATAGCCATACTCGGCCTGGTACCAAGTGTTTTTATTACCGGGGCCAATATTATTTTTTTTGGCTTTTGGCAAGGCACACTTATTTCTTTTTTAGGAGAAACAATTGGCGCAGCGGTTGCATTTTTTCTATACCGTAAAGGCTTTAAAAGCTCCACGCAAAAAGGACTACAAAAGCATCCGAAAATAAAAACCCTGGTTGAAGCCGAAGGCAAACAAGCCTTCATGCTCATATTATCATTACGTCTTCTTCCCTTTGTTCCTTCGGGACTGGTAACGTTTGCAGCTGCCATTGGTAAAGTTTCAATTCTTACATTTCTTATAGCCAGTTCCCTTGGTAAAATTCCTGCACTGTTAATAGAAGCTTATTCTGTTTACCAGGTTACAGAATTTGGATGGCAGGGAAAAATCATCCTGGGGATCATTGCTTGTGTCCTGGTTTTTTATATCATTCAAAAAATAAATACCAATCGAAAAAAAATCGATTGATTTACGTGTAAACATTTTTCTTGAATTGGTTTATCAATAAGTTTCATTTAATTTATACCTGAAGTGAGCCGTTAACCCTGGGAAAACATAATACAAACTAAAAACTGTTTATGAAAAAAATTTCCTTGTGGGCAAGCAAACACCCCTGGCAATCGCGTTTTTTAATTGTACTCATTTATTTGGCTTTAAATTTTATTGGACTTGTTGCAGGAGACGTGTTGTTTTCTTCTCATTTAATAATACCTGCTGATTCCATTTATGTCACCAGTATTATTTTTCTATTGGCTATTTTACTATATCCACAAAAGAAAAATAAACATCGGTATACAAACTTTTATAAAAGGCAAAAACTGACTGATTTTATATTAGCTTCCACTTCCTTTTTATTGATTATTAGTTTTGGCAATCATTATAATACCACGCATCCGCTAACAAATTCGCCCTTTCATTCTTTATATGCAATAGCCAATTCGCCTGTACCAGCAACGGTTTTACCATTTAAGCATTTTACCAAAGAAAAACCAGTCATTAAAAAGAAAAAAGGAATTAAAAACTTAAAACAAAAGTTGAGAGACAATATTCGCTTGCTGCGCAAAGAATATAAAAGTTCAACAAACGGCGAAAAAACAGCGCTAATTGTACTAGCTATACTTGTTGCCGCAGGTTTGTTATTGTTACTTGCAGCACTTGCCTGCAATATCTCTTGTGCGGGTTCCGAAGGAGCAGCAGTAGTTGTAGCGCTTTTGGGTACAGGGCTGATTATATTTCTTCTTGTGCGTGTTATAAAACGCCTTAAACGTGGTAAAGCCAAAGAAGAAATTTCGGCTACATCAATGACAGGTTAATTGTACTGCCTACATTTGAATTCTTATGATCTACGAATTCAATGGCATTAAACCCGTTGTCCACGAAACTGCATTTATTCACCCGCAAGCTGCGGTAACGGGTAACGTAATTATTGGTAAAGATGTTTATGTCGGCCCCGGTGCAGCCATCCGGGGCGATTGGGGAAAAATAATTATTGAAGACGGTTGCAATGTGCAGGAAAACTGTACACTTCATATGTTTCCAGGGCAAACCGTTCATTTAAAAGAAGCTGCTCATATTGGGCATGGCGCAATCATACATGGTGCAACCATTGGCAAAAATTGTTTAATTGGCATGAATGCAGTAGTGATGGATGAAGTTGAACTGGGCGATGAATGTATCGTTGGCGCACTTGCATTTGTAAAACAAGGCGAACAATTTCCATCGCGGTCTTTAATTGCTGGGAATCCAGCTAAAGTTTTAAAACAAGTAAGCGATGAAATGATCAATTGGAAAACAGAAGGCACTAAACTTTACCAGCAACTGCCACAATT
>JAKFCI010000063.1:0-9131 GCA_036676725.1 Chitinophagaceae bacterium | reverse complement strand
ACGACCAATTCTTTTTTCTTTTTTTACAGCGCCTTTTGCAGGTCTTAATTCATGTAGTTTCATTGCTTTTATTTTTTAACTCATCGCCCCGAAAGCTCCTGGTTTAAAATCAGAACGGGGCTCGCTTTTTAAAAATATTTGTCCAGGTTATGATACCAGGATTATCCTTTTACTTCTTCAACAGTGATCAGGTGGTTTACTTTATTCACCATACCTAATATCTGAGGAGTAGCTTCAACTTCTTTGGATGAATTCATCTTATTTAAACCCAACGCCTGCAATGTAAGCTTCTGGCGCTGCGATCTGTCAATAGGACTCTTTACCAATGTTACTTTAATCTTTTTCATTTGCTTATTTCTTTTTCAGGTGAAGGATTTTGAATGAAAAGATGATAACATCTCTCCAATAAAAATCTTTACCCATTAAAAACTTTCTTTAAACCAATGGATCTTGTTTTAGCTACATTGATTGGTTCGCGAAGTAAAGCCAATGCCTTGAAAGTTGCTTTAACCACGTTGTGCGGGTTTGCAGATCCAAGAGATTTTGCTAATACATCCGTAATGCCAACGCTTTCCAAAACAGCACGCATTGAACCACCGGCAAGTACACCCGTACCCGTTGCGGCAGGCTTTATAAGTACTTTTGCTGCGCCTTCTTTAGCTAATTGATCATGTGGAATAGTACCATGCATGATCGGAACTTTTATCAGGTTCTTTTTTGCATCTTCAATTCCTTTAGTGATAGCTTCCTGAACTTCTTTTGCTTTTCCTAAACCATGACCAACAACACCCTGTTCATTACCTACTACAACCAAAGCAGAAAAACTAAAAGCACGACCACCCTTGGTAGTTTTCACTACACGATTGATAGAAACCACTTTCTCCTTCAATTCAAGGTCACCGGGTTTTACTCTGTTTAAATTAACTTTTGACATTTATAGCTGTTTATGTATTCTATTTAAATTTTTAAAGCTTTACTGCAACCTTATTAAAATTGAAGTCCGCCTTCTCTTGCTCCGTCGGCCAATGCTTTTACACGGCCATGGTAAAGATATCCGCCACGATCAAACTTGGCATCTGTTACACCTAATTCTTTTGCTTTGCGGGCAATTGCCTCACCTACCATTTTGCTTTTTTCTGTTTTGGTGCCTTTTTGAGCAGCAATATCTTTATCACGAGACGAAGCAGATGCAATTGTAACTCCATTATCGTCATCTATCAATTGCACATATATATCCGCATTGCTTCTGAAAACAGAAAGACGTGGTTTGGTAGCAACACCGCCAACCTTTTTACGGATGCGGTAACGGATGCTTTGTCTTCTTTGTTTTTTAACTGTTGGGTTCATTTCTTTTATTTTAGTTTCCTGATTCTGCCAGGATGCTTATTTGAAATCTTTTAATTGCTATTTATTTACCAGCCGCTTTACCTGCTTTCTTCCTTACAACTTCACCCACATAACGCACACCTTTTCCTTTGTATGGTTCTGGCTTACGAAGGCTGCGGATCTTGGCTGCAACCTGGCCTACCAGCTGCGCATCAATACCTTCCAGGTAAATGGTTGGATTCTGTCCTTTTTCCTGGGTTGTTTTAACCTGTAATTCTTTAGGAATTTCGAAAATGATATTGTGAGAATATCCTAAAGCAAGATCCAGCGTATTACCCTGGTTGGCTGCTTTAAAACCCACACCGATCAATTCCAGATTCTTTTTTACACCTTCAGTAACACCCTTTACCATGTTGTTTACCAAAGAACGATACAGACCATGCATGGCACGATGACGGATCTGGTCAGTTGGACGAACTAATTCAAGAACGTTATCTTTTATATCAACTTTGATATCGCGATCAACAGCCTGTTGCAATTCGCCTTTTGGCCCTTTAACGGTCACAACATTATCCTTACTAACGGTAATGGTTACTCCGGAAGGAATTTCAATCGGCTTTCTACCTATACGAGACATAATACTTTGATTTGAAAATTTGAAAATCTTTAATTTGAAAATGTAAAAAGGATTGTTTTCAGTTACCGTATAGAGAACTTTATATTGTCAATCTTTTTTTATCAAAACAATTTGAAGCCATTTTCAAACTTCAAATTGTTAATGTCATTATTAATAAACGTAACAAAGAACCTCACCGCCTACATTACCCGCTTTGGCTTCCTTATCTGTCATTACACCTTTTGATGTAGAAACGATAGCGATTCCAAGACCGTTTTTCACTTTCTTAAAATCAGCAGGGCTTGCATACTGGCGCAGACCCGGACGACTAACACGCTCCAAACTATGAATGGCCGGTTGTTTTGATTGAGGATCATACTTCAAGGCTATCTTGATCACACCTTGCTTACTATCATCTTCAAATTTATATTTCAGGATATAACCCTGAGCATACAGGATCTCAGTCATACGCTTTTTTAAATTAGAAGCCGGTATCTCAACGATACGATGGCCTGCCATTTGCGCATTACGAATTCTGGTTAAAAAATCTGCTATAGGATCTGTTACCATATTTTTTGCCCTCCTACGTCCCGATTATTTCGGGATAATTGGAATGTTTAATGTTATTTATTTATATACCTGTTGAATTAAAAATTGGTTTCAATTTTCTATTTTTCAACCAATCAACTTTTCAACTTATCAACTTAAAATTACCAGCTTGCTTTTTTAACGCCTGGTATTTTACCATTCAGTGCCATATCCCTGAAAGCGATCCTGGAAAGACCAAAATAACGGATATAACCTCTTGGGCGACCCGTTAACTGGCAACGGTTTTTTAACCGAACCGCAGATGAATTCTTTGGTAAAAGATCTAATGCTTTCCAATCACCTGCTTGTTTCAGGGCTTCACGCTTTTCAGCATATTGCGCAACCATTTTCTCTCTTTTGCGCTGCCTGGCTTTGATTGATGTTTTAGCCATATTTACTTAATTTGTCTATTTGATTTGTTAACCAATCAGGTTAATTACTTTTTAATATTTTTAAAAGGCATTCCAAGTTCTTTCAACAACTCGTAAGCTTCTTCGTCCGTATTGGCGTTTGTTACAAAAGTGATATCCATACCGGTGATGCGATTCACTTTATCGATGTCGATCTCCGGGAAAATGATCTGCTCTGTAACACCCATGGTATAGTTACCTCGACCATCGAAAGATTTTTCACTTACACCTTTAAAATCACGTACACGTGGTAATGCCACTGCGATCAAACGATCAAGAAATTCGTACATCTTATCTCCGCGCAAAGTTACTCTTGCACCGATCGGCATTGCTTTACGCAACTTGAAGTTTGAGATGTCTTTCTTTGATAAAGTCGCCATTGCTTTTTGACCGCTGATCGTGCTTAATTCGTCAACCGCAATATCAACCAGCTTCTTATCTGTTACGGCACCATTAACTCCGCGGTTTAAGCAGATCTTTTCAAGGCGTGGTGCCTGCATGATCGACTTGTAACCAAATTTTTTCATCAATGCAGGAATGGCTTCTTCATGAAACTTCTTCTGCAACCTGGGGGTATATTTTTCTGTAGTGCTCATTATTTAGTACCTCCTTGAGTTCTTACTTTTTTGAAAACGCGTTCTGTTTTACCATTCTCTCTTACACGGGTAACACGGGCGCCGGACTTTTGCTCAGCATCCCACAACATTACATTGCTGATATGGATAGGAGCTTCCTTTTTAATGATACCGCCTTTGGTGTTTTGTGCAGAAGGTTTGGTATGCTTGGTGATGATATTCACACCTTCCACTAACACTTTTCCTTCATCAACCAATACTTCTTTTACCAGGCGTGGCTTGGTAAGATCTTTGTCTTCACCTGCAATAACCACTACATTATCACCCTTCCTGATATTGTACTTTGGTTTAAATCTTGATTTCATTTTTTATACCTGTTTAGGTTTGCTTTTCATTCCTGATACTGCCAGGAAATTATTTAATTCTATTTATTCTTTTTTCTTACAACACCTCCGGCGCCAGGGAAACTATCTTCATGTAACCCTTGTCGCGAAGTTCTCTTGCTACTGGTCCAAAAATACGTGTACCACGAGGCTCTTCAGCCTGGTTTAACAATACAACTGCATTGTCATCAAAACGGATATATGAACCATCTTTACGACGCAATTTGTTTTTGGTACGAACGATAACGGCTTTGGTTACGGTTCCTTTTTTAACACCACCGGCTGGAATGGCATCTTTAACCGTTACAACAATCTTATCGCCAATCTTTGCATAACGCTGGCCGCTGTTACCCAATACGCGGATGCAAAGCACTTCTTTAGCACCACTGTTATCCGCAACATTCAACCGGCTTTCTTGCTGAATCATTTTATTTAAGCTTTGAGCTATTAGCTAGTTAGCTATTAGCAGTTATAACAATTTTTATAATAAAGACCAAGGGTGTTCTAAAAGGAACATTTCCTTAATTACTTATTTCACTTTTTCAATAACATCAACCAGTCTCCAACGCTTTGTCTTGCTCATCGGGCGGGTTTCCATGATGCGCACTGTATCGCCAATGCTGCACTCATTTTTTTCATCGTGTGCATGGAACCTGGTTGTCTTTTTTACGAACTTACCATAGATCGGGTGTTTCACCTTTCTTTCCACAGCCACGGTAATGGTCTTGGTCATCTTGTTACTGGTAACCACACCGGTTCTAATTTTTCTTAAATTTCTTTCTACAGACATTTTGTTTAGCTTTTAGCTTGAGTTTCTGCCGGAAACTCATTTTTTATTACAAATTCTTATAAAATCAAACGGTCAAAATAAACCGCTGGTTTTATTACGCGTTGTTTTGTCTTTTTTTCAATTCCGTTTTAAGACGTGCAACATCTTTTCTCAAATCACGGATGCTCATCGGGTTTTCTACCGGAGAAATGGCATGCGCAAATTTTAATTTCTTCAAACGCATTTCATCTTCTTCAATGCGGGCTTTAAGATCCGCATCATTCAACCCTTGTATGCTTTTTAAATAATCTATTTTCTTTAACATCGCTGATACGATTTTTAATTGTTACGCAAGATCCCTGCGCTTAATAAACTTTGTTTTGATAGGTAATTTACCAGAAGCCAGTGCTAATGCTTCCTGTGCAACTTGCTCTGTAACGCCATCGATTTCAAACATGATACGTCCTGGTTGAACCACGGCAGCCCAATATTCCAGGTTACCTTTACCCTTACCCATCCTTACCTCTGCAGGTTTGTTGGTAATGGGTTTGTCAGGGAAAATGCGAATCCACACGTTACCTTCTCTCTTCATATGACGCGTCAATGCCTGGCGGGCTGCTTCAATCTGGCGGTCAGTTATCCAATGATTATCCAAAGCTTTTAAACCATAAGAGCCAAAGGAAAGAGTAGTTCCTCTTTTTGATTCGCCTTTCATGCGACCCTTTTGCATCTTCCTGTGCTTTGTTCTTTTAGGTTGTAACATTTTATATTAATTTGACAATTCGACAATGTGATACTATGCCAATGCTTCTTTTCTCACCTCATAACCATTGGCATATTGGCTAATTGGCTATTTGGTGATTATCTTCTTCCGCCACCGCCGCCTCTCCTGTCATCGCGACCACCACCGCCTCTTCTGTCATCCCGGCGATCATCTCTTCTTTCTCTTCTTTCTCCTCCTACTGGCTCACCTTTACCTCCGGTTATGATATTCGGGTTTAAATCTCTCTTGGCTAAAACTTCACCTTTACAGATCCATACTTTGATACCGATTTTACCATAAACAGTTTGTGCAAACACGTTAGCATAATCAATATCCATGCGGAAGGTATGCAGGGGAACACGACCTTGTTTAAATTCTTCGCTACGGGCAATCTCCGCACCATTTAAACGACCGCTTAATTTCACTTTAATTCCTTCGGCACCCATGCGTAATGCTGAAGCAATACCCATTTTTGTCGCTCTTTTAAAGTTGATACGGTTTTCTATCTGGCGGGCGATAGTATCACCAACTATTGTTGCATCCAGTTCAGGACGACGGATCTCAAGAATGTTGATCTGTACATCATCTTTACCAGTCAGCTTCTTTAATTCTTCTTTGATGCGGTCAACTTCACCACCACCTTTACCAATGATGATACCAGGCTTTGAAGTGTGAATTGTAATGATCAGCTTACCCAGGGTACGCTCAATTACAATTTTAGCTATGCCGCCTTTGCTGATACGGGCATTCAGATAATTTCTGATCTTATCATCTTCGATCAAACGACCAGCATAATTTTTTTTGTCAGCATACCAGTTAGATTCCCATCCACGGATGATTCCTAACCTGTTACCAATCGGATTTGCTTTTTGACCCATATTATTGGTTATTTTCCTTTGAAACGTTAGTAGTATTATTTGCTTTTGATGCTGCAGTTTTAGTTGCTTTCTTAGCAGCAGCTTTTTCTGCTTTGGTTTCAGTGGCTTTGGTATCCACGATCACTGTTACATGATTGCTTCTTTTCCTAACCCTGTATCCGCGACCCTGTGGTGCAGGACGCATACGTTTGATAACCCTGGCTCCATCAACCATGATAGTTTTGATAACCAGCAATCCTTCATCACCATCCTCATTCTTCTGCTTCCAGTTATCGATAGCACTTAACACCAGTTTACGCATTGGAACCGCAGGATGTTTAGTACTGTGTTCCAAGATCGCTAATGCCTTTTCAACCCTTTCACCACGGATAAGGTCGGCCAGCAAACGCATTTTGCGGGGTGAAGTGGGATAATTTCTCAGTTTAGCTACTGCTTCCATTTTTATTTTAGTTTGAGATTGAGGTTCCGGTTTAGGCTAAAAAATTACCTGAACTTTTACCTTATCCTGTTTTTATCCTTTTTTACTTGAGTGTCCTTTAAAGTTCCTGGTTGGTGCAAATTCACCTAATTTATGACCTACCATAAATTCTGTTACATATACAGGAATAAACTTGTTTCCATTATGTACAGCCAGGGTATGTCCTACAAAATCAGGAGTAATAGTAGACCGACGGCTCCAGGTCTTGATTACACCTTTTTTTGATGTGCCTTCGTTAATGGCCAAAACTTTATCTTCCAGGTTTGCGTCAACGTAAGGTCCCTTTTTAATCGAACGAGCCATGTGCTTTTTATTTTAAGCCTGTTTTATAACAGGATTGTTTACGATTTTTTTGTTAGAATTATTTGGCTAATTTTTTACCGTTGCTTCTTTGAATAATCAGCTTATCACTTCCTTTTCCTTTAGTCCTTGTTTTCAATCCTCTTGAGAATTGACCAGTCCTTGAACGAGGCTGACCTCCGGAGGCTCTACCTTCACCACCACCCATCGGGTGATCTACCGGGTTCATCGCTACACCTCTTGTTCTTGGTTTAATACCTTTCCAACGGTTACGGCCTGCTTTACCCATGCTCTGCAAGCTATGGTCGCTATTGCTAACCACACCAACAGTAGCATAACACTTGATCAATACTTTTCTTAACTCACCAGAAGGCATTTTAAGAATAGCGTACTTCTCTTCTTTGTTTGTCAACTGGGCTGATGAACCTGCGCTACGGGCTAATTTTCCACCCTGGCCAGGTTGCATTTCAATATTATGAACATTGGTACCTAAAGGCATGTTCTTCATCATCAAAGCATGTCCCAATTCTGGTGCTACTGAATCTCCACTGATCACTTTCGCTCCAACTTCCAGGCCTTGTGGTGCCAGGATGTACCGTTTTTCACCATCTGCATAATGCAAAAGAGCGATGAAAGCCGTACGGTTTGGATCATACTCAATACTTGCAACTGTTGCTTCAATATCTTTCTTATCTCTTTTAAAATCAACTAAACGGTATTTGTGTTTGTGACCACCACCCATATAACGGGTTGTTCTGCGACCAGAAACGTTTCTACCACCAGTGCTTTTCTTTGGCGCCAATAATGACTTTTCAGGTTCATTGGTAGTAATCTCAACATACGCATTACCGATTCTCCAACGTGTACCGGCTGTCGTGGGTTTGTATTTTCTTAATGCCATTTTTTAAATTCTTTAATTGGTCAATACTTTGCGGCGTTTGACGCGCCATTCATTAATAATTTTTCTACCGGTTAAATATTTGCATACAGGTCAATCGTTTCACCTTCAGCAACAGTAACCATAGCTTTTTTATAAGCTGATTTCTGTCCTTTGATATAACCTGCTTTTGTAAAGCGGGTTTTAGATTTTCCTGGTACAACCACGGTATTAACATCAACCACATTTACACCATAAAACTGCTGAATCGCATTCCTGATCTCCAGCTTATTGGCTTTACGGGCAACTTTAAAAGCATAACGACGCAGAGTTTCCTGCTGGCTGTTGGCCTTCTCCGTTAAAATGGGTTTTATTAAAACTTCAGAAATTTTCATTTCAATTCATTTTTATTTTTTAGTGATTGCTGACTAGTCAGCAATCACTTTAATTTTTTTAAGCTTCAGCTGGTTCATTTTCCTGCTCAGCAAAAACATTAGCTGCACTTTCAGATAAAACCAGGATGTCGGCATTCATGATATCGTACGTGTTCATATCACTCAACATCACATTATTGATACCCTGTACATTTCTAAAACTCAGTAAAACGTTTTCGTTGTAATCAGGAATTACAAACAATGTTTTGCGTGCACCAGTGTTTACACTGTTGATCATTTTAACAGCAGTTGCGGTTTTAGGCGCATCCATTTGGAGATCTTCCACAACAACAATTGCATTTGCTTTTGCTTTGTGTGCCAGTGCAGACATTTTAGCCAGGTCTTTTACCTTACGGTTTAATTTAAAATCGTAAGAGTGTGGTTTTGGTCCAAAGATGGTACCACCACCCTTATATAAAGGGTTACGGATATTACCTTTTCTTGAACCACCAGTTCCCTTTTGCTTATGCAGTTTGCGTGATGCACCCTGGACTTCAGCACGGGTTTTTACTTTGTGTGTACCTGTGCGTTTAGCAGCAAGGTATTGTTTTACAGAAAGGTAAATAACGTGGTTGTTAGGCTCGATACCGAAAATTTCTTCCGGCAGTTCAAGCGTTCTACCTGTTTTCTTTCCTTCTATATTTAAAATATCGATTTGCATATTATTTCTGAATTAAAACGATTGAACCATTGTGGCCAGGAACAGAACCACTTATTAAAATGTAATTTTTTTC
>JAKFCI010000062.1:0-6711 GCA_036676725.1 Chitinophagaceae bacterium | reverse complement strand
AAATAATTCGATACGAGGATGCAAATTTTGTTGACAGTTCTAAACCCGTTTGGAACTATTCTATATTTTATGATGATGATATTGAAACATTCCAAAAGGGTACGCATTATAATCTTTATAAAAAATTTGGTTCAAAGCAATTAACGGTTTTAAATACAGGTGGTTTTTATTTTGCGATTTGGGCGCCAAATGCAACCGTTGTTTCTGTCATTGGGGTATTCAATAATTGGAATACAGAAACACATATGCTTTTTCCCCGGTTGGATAAAAGCGGTATCTGGGAAGGGTTTATACCCGGTATAGAAAAAGGAACGTTATATAAATATCATATAGTTGGGTTCGAAAACAGGATAACAGTTAAAGGCGATCCATTTGCTAATTATTGGGAAAAACGACCGGCAACATCTTCTATTACATGGAATTTTAATTACGAGTGGAAAGACGCTGCATGGATGAAGCGAAGAAAAAGATTTAATGCTTTGGATGCGCCATGGAGTGTGTATGAATTACACCTGGCAAGTTGGATGCGACCGGAAAAATACAATGAAGAATCGTATAATTCCTATCATCAAATAGCAGAACTTTTGGTGCCTTATGTTACCAATATGGGATTTACCCATGTTGAACTCATGCCTGTTATGGAACATCCGTTCGATGGCAGCTGGGGTTACCAATGCACGGGCTATTTTGCACCTACATCAAGGTTTGGTGAACCAGAAGGATTGATGCACTTGATAGATGAATTACACCAGGCCGGTATTGGTGTAATATTAGACTGGGTTCCTTCGCACTTTCCATACGATGCACAAGGCTTGCATTTTTTTGATGGAACGCATACCTATGAATATGCGGATATGCGTAAGGGTTATCACCCGGACTGGAATTCTTATATTTTTAATTATAAAAGGGGTGAGGTAAAATCATTTCTTATCAGCAGCGCACGTTTTTGGTTTGATCTTTTTCACATAGATGGCGTTCGGGTTGATGCAGTTTCTTCTATGCTTAAGCTTGATTATTCGCGGGGTGAGGGAGAATGGGAGCCCAATGAATTTGGCGGTAATGGTAACCTGGAAGCAATTGCTTTTATAAAAGACCTGAATGAAACTATTTACAGGGATTTTCCGGATGTACAAACCATTGCAGAAGAAGCCACTGATTGGCCGGGTGTTACCAAGCCAACCTTTGAAGGAGGTTTAGGTTTTGGAATGAAATGGATGATGGGTTGGATGCATGATACCCTGGATTATTTTGAGCTGGACCCAATTGCACGCAAACACCAGCAGGACAAGTTTTCATTTAGTATGATGTATTTCAACGATGAAAATTTTATGTTACCACTTAGTCATGATGAAGTGGTTCATGGCAAATCACCAATGCTTTATAAAATGCCGGGCGATGAATGGCAAAAGTTTGCAAACCTGCGCACTCTTTATACATACATGTGGACCCACCCTGGTGCAAGGTTATTATTTATGGGTAATGAATTTGGGCAAACATCCGAATGGAATTATAATTCAGAATTAGACTGGCAGTTGCTTGAATTTAAACCACACGAAGGTTTGCAGTTATGTATTAAGGACCTTAATGCTTTATTAAAAAATAATCCCGCCTTATATGCTTGCCAGTTTGACCCCAAAGGTTTTGAATGGATAGACTTGTACCATCGCGATGAATCGGTAATTGTTTACAGAAGAAAAGGATTAAAAAAAACAGATGACCTGCTTGTTATTCTAAACATGACACCCATAGTGCGCATGGATTGGGAAATTGATTTGGATGGCTTTTATTACACAACTGAAATATTTAATTCAGACGATGTAAAGTACTGGGGCAGCGGCAATGTATTTAACCCCGTTGTTCGGCACCAAATTGTTAATAAAGCTGAAAAGAAATACAAGATAATTGTGAATTTACCCCCATTATCAGGCATTGTACTAAAGTAAACCCTTAGTCGGTATAATTTTGGTTAAATGCTGCAAGAATTTTCGTTGCATTATTCAAGGTAAAATATTACATTTATTTTCCAATTTAAAAACCATCTATATCCTATGCGATTCTTACTTTCTACTGCATTTGCAGTAATAACCACCATCTCATTTGCACAAACAGATAGTTCCAGTTATTATTTACAAAAAGGTTTGGACGAAAAAGGTAAAGGGCGACTCGCTGAATCCTACAAAGCATTTGACAAAGCCTATACATTCAATAAAGGAAATAAGCAGGTTGTGGCTGAATTGGCACATTCGCTTTATGGGCTACGCCGCTATGCACAGGCTAAAGAAAAGTTTTTTGAGTTAGAGAAAATGGGCGACAACTCAGTTGAAACCTATAGAAAATTAATGGACATATCTTTTAATATGCGTCAATACCCCGATGCGATTAAATATGCCCAGTTGGTTAAGAAAACTGATGCTACTGCAAAAACTGCTTATTATATAGGCAAAGCGCATTATGACCTTGAAAATTATGGCGACGCTATAAAATTTTTAAACATCGCTGCTAAAGAGGATGAAAAAAATGCTGAAGTTCCATATTTGATTGGCAGGGCTTATTCTGATATGATGAATTATAAAATGGCCATGCCGTGGTTTGAAAAAGCTTTGTTGCTGGATCCATCCAATAGTAATTTAATGTATGAAACCGGCCTGATGTATTATGCGATGCACGATGATAAAAATTCTTTGAAGTATTTATTAATGGCGGCAGAAAAAGGATACAAAAGAGACAATGAGTATCTTGAGAATTTAGCTATTGCTTATTTAAATAATAAAGAAACAGATAAAGGACTAGATATTTTAAAAGAATCTTTAAGACGCCGTCCGGCCGATATGAATTTATTGAACATGGTTGCAGAAGCAAATTATGATGCCAAGCGTTACGTAGATGCCATTGGTTACTGGGACCAGATTTTATCAATGGATAAAGAAAATGCATCTGCACTTTATATGATTGGCATGAGTTACCAAAAGAAAGGAGAGAAGCAAAAGGGAATGGATATTTGCGATAAGGCCATACAGATGGATCCAAGCCTGGCAAAGAACAAACAAAAAATGGAAATGCCTGGAGGACTTTAAATTTTTATCTTTTAATATCGATATATAAATGCCGAACAAAATTGTTCGGCATTTATTTTTTAAATTGGAATTACATTCTTTCTGGTACTTGTATGCCCAGTAATTGCATACTGCTTTTAATAATATTGGCAGTAAGGTGGCAGATCTGTAAACGAAGGCTTTTTTTCTCTTCATTTTCTGCATTCATAACAGAGTGTTCGGTATAAAATGCATTATACGTTTTTGCAACAGTAAATGCATAAATGGCTAATTGCGATGGATTGTATTCCTGTGCTGCCTGTTTGATTATAATTGGATATTGCTCCAGCAACAACAATAATTCTTTTTCTAATTTAAGTAATGGAGCAGTGATATTTAATGTTGTATTCGCAACATGTTCTTTGCGTAAAATAGATTTGATGCGGGCATGCGTATATTGGATAAAGGTTGCGGTAAACCCATGAAAATCGATGGACTCCTCAGGATTAAAGATCATTTTCTTTTTAGGGTCAACCCGAAGTAAAAAGAATTTTAGCGCTCCTATGGCGATCATTTCATTTAATGCAATCAATTCTTCTTTTGTAAAATCATTTACTTTACCCGCCTGCTCGGTATTTACCGTACATAAACGAACCATTTCATCTATCAGATCATCAGCATCAACAACGGTTCCTTCGCGGCTTTTCATTCTACCGCTAGGCAGTTCCACCATTCCATAACTCAAATGATAGATGCCATCAGCATAAGGCATTCCTAATTTTTTTAAAATTAGTTTCAACACCTTCATGTGGTAATTTTGTTCATCAGCAATTACATAAATACTCTGGTCGTAATGAAACTCCTCGTATTTCTGGTGCGCCAAACCCAGGTCTTGTGTAATGTAAACCGAAGTGCCATCGCCACGCAGCACAAGCTTTTCATCTAAACCTTCATCTGTCAAATCAACCCAAACACTTCCATCTTCTTTTTTATAGAAAACACCCTTTTCTAAACCGATCTCCACGAATTTTTTACCTAATAAATAGGTTTGGCTTTCATAATAGGTTTTATGAAAATCGGTACCAATGCGTTTATACGTTGTATCAAAACCTTCATACACCCAACTATTCATTTTATTCCACAATTCCAATACTTCTGGTTTGCCATTTTCCCAGTCCAAAAGCATTTGTTGTGTTTTTTGCATGATAGGCGCCACTTTTTCTGCTTCTTGTTTAGCCAAGCCACCGTCTACTAAAGCATTTACTTCTTCTTTGTAAGCATCATTAAAACGTACATAATAATCACCTACAAAATGATCGCCTTTAATATTGGTTGATTGAGGTGTTGCACCGCCTGCAAATAATTCCCAGGCGATCATGCTTTTACAAATATGGATGCCGCGATCGTTTACGATGCAGGTCTTGGTAACCTCTGCACCGTTTGCTTTTAATATTTCAGCAATGCTCCAGCCTAAAAAATTGTTTCTTAAATGCCCAAGGTGAAGTGGTTTGTTTGTATTTGGAGAAGAATATTCTACCATCACTTTTTGCCCGGTAGCTTTTTGCTTGCCTAATTCAATATTCGAAGATTCTTCAATTAAGAATTTGCTGAGAACTGCATCCGTAATACTTAAATTTAAAAAGCCTTTAATTACATTATAACCTGTAAAAAGAGTTTTGTTGTTTGCAATGAGTGCCTCGCCTAATTCCTGCCCCAATGCTTCCGGCGATTTACGTAAGCTTTTAACCAGGGAAAAAAGAACGACCGTATAATCTCCTTCAAATTCAGGTTTGGTAGTGTTCACTAAAATATCATCGGCAAATGCAGGAATCTTATAAACATCTTCAATTGCTTTGGCTGCAGCTTCTTTTATACGGGCAACAAGGTTCATTCGGCTCTGTTTTGGGGCGCAATTTACTTAAACCAAAACACACCACTGATTCAATATAAAATAGAAATCGTATTTACTTCACCGAAAATGACAACAGCGAAAGCACAATAACTTTATTTTCGCAACCTTTCATGCGCAGGATACACCATAAAGTAAGAAGGACAATATTGGGGTTTGTGGATTTTTTTTATCCGCTATTTAAAACTTTTATGCCCCTGCAAACCTATCGCTACGCGGCTTGCGGAGGTGCGAATACTTCATTTTCGTTATTTATTTATTTTATCGCTTACAATTTTATCTTTAATAAAGAAATAGTTGAACTGGGCATTTTTGCTTTTAAACCGCATATCGCTGCTTTATTTTTTTCATTTTTTGCCAGTTTTCCTTCCGGGTTTTATTTAAGCCTTTACGTGGTCTTCCAGGGTTCGGAACTGCGTAAACGGATTCAGTTGTTCCGGTATTTCCTGGTGGCGCTTGGCTGCATCCTTATTAATTATGTATTTCTGAAAATATTTGTGGAAGGATTTGGGTGGTATCCTACACCATCCCAGGTGCTAACAACAGGTATCGTAATCTTATTCAGTTATTTTTCTCAGCGCCATTTTTCTTTTAAAGGGAGTGTTGTAAAAAAAGAAATCGAAATTAAAAATTAAGGTCAATCTCTGAAACCTTTACTGCCAAATTTCCTGTGCAATTACTTCTTATCAATAGATGTTGCGGTTGTGCATATACAGACGTAAGTTTCAGGTCACTAATTTTTCCGGAACCGGAAATGCCTTTTGTCCACTCTTTATTTAACCAGCTGTTTAATGTTGCTGTCGCTGTATCGTAATAGCCCGATAAATTAAATGAAGTGTATTGTTTTAATTCGGCTTCAATTTTTTTATTGAATAACCATTTTGCCGTTTTTAAAAAAAGGCTTTTTGTTTTTAAATCGTAGTCAAGGCTTTCAACTTCTATGGCATTTTTTTCAATGTTGTAAAAAGGTTTGCCCATAAAATAAGCAGTGCCGTCGAATGACCCTGCAAAATTCACCTTGATCACCAGGTTGCCCATCGTATCGCCTGCAACCTTCGTTTCTTGTATCACTATATGTTTGTTTATTAAACCTTCCGAAATGTCGAATCTTTTGCCGGCAAGTATTCCATTCAATACATTACTTAAAGAATCGTATTGAAGTGCCGCTTCTAAAAAAATATTAAAACCATCTTTGTTTGGTGCGGAAGAAAGGTTAGGAACTACAGTTGATGTGTTTCCATTCTTTTCAAAAGAAATAGTAGGTGTTGCTGAAATACCAATACTTATATGAAGCAGATCATTGTTAAGCACTAAATTTTCCATGCGTAATTTTTTTGGATGCAAAGAAAGGTAACCAATAGATGGAATAGTATAAACTTCATTCAGCTTATTCCATGCTTGTTGCATGTAAGGCTTTAAGTTAATTGCGCTGAAAGAATCTTCCATTGCTTTTTTTGAAAGGTCAAGTTCTTTTTTAAGTCCATTGATTACGGTTGGTGTAATATCTTGTCCCCAAAAACAAACTTCGCATTCGTCTAAAGCTTTTGGCTCATGCCGGGTGATCTTCGTATTTAAAATATAGTTAGGCTGCAATTTGAAAGAACTCGCAAAACCAATGTTTACTTTTCTTTCCCCTTCGCCAAACCCGCATGCGCAACCCGGTGTCCACGGCGAAAGAACGGCGCCTTTTACACAAGCCCTTGTTGAACCTATAATTTGGTAGAAACCCGTAAACGCAATATTTAGCGTGTTCCCTGAAACGCCCAATTT
>JAKFCI010000061.1:0-7620 GCA_036676725.1 Chitinophagaceae bacterium | reverse complement strand
AGCAATGAATCTAACTGGCAGACAGACACTTTGTATAACGCTTCGCTTTGTATTGAAAAGAAACTGGTTATTAAGGTTGAAAATGTTGTCACCGTTTATTTTGATTTTGATCAAAGCCTAATAAAAGAACGAGGTATTGCACAATTAGATTCAATATTCAATGTATTAATGGAAGACACGCTAGCAACAATTCAAATTTCCGGCTATACCGATGGCCGCGGAACGGTAGAATATAATAAAATACTTTCTGATAAACGGGCTAAAGCATGTGCAGATTACCTTATTGCAAAAGGAATCGATGCAGGTAGAATAAGTTTTGAATCATTTGGCGCTTGTTGTCCGGTTGAAATGGAATTGCTTAATGGCAGAGACAA
The DNA here is from genome assembly GCA_036676725.1 of Chitinophagaceae bacterium. Classification (GTDB taxonomy): domain Bacteria; phylum Bacteroidota; class Bacteroidia; order Chitinophagales; family Chitinophagaceae; genus Flavisolibacter. The sequence continues at coordinate 7,246 of JAKFCI010000061.1, read as the reverse complement.
TCCTGATGGCAGAAGTATGAACCGCAGGGCATTAATAAATATCAGTAAAGAATAATTTAATAAATAAATTCAAAACAGCCGGAAACAAAATCATTATTAAGAAAATGATTTTGGAGCCGGCTTTTTTATTGCCAGGATAATCTTTAAATAATGGGTCATTTGAACGGCTGACCATCGTCATTGTAATGTCCCTGCTGGGTAGTTAATTTTAACTACAAGCACCACGATGTTTTATTCCCGTTTTAAAAAAGATCTCTTAAAAGCAAAGAGCAGAATTGCTTTTGCCGGTTTACAAATTGCACATACCAGTTTAGGAAAAATTGAATATACGATTTTTGGTGAAGGCTTGCCGGTATTATGGGTGCATGGAATTGTTGGCGGGGCAGACCAGGCAAGGATTACAAGCCAACCACTTATTACAAAAGGTTTTCAAATTATTGCTGTTTCAAGGTTTGGCTATATAGGCAGCCCTTTACCAAAAGAGGCAACGCCGTCGGCACAGGCAGATCTTTATAATGCTTTACTTGATGAATTAAAAATTACTGAAGTTTCTGTTGTAGGATTTTCCAGCGGTGGACCTTCTTCAATTCAATTTGCATTAAAATACCCCGAACGCTGTACATCGCTTACACTTTTATCAGCAGCGGTGCCACCTTACAAAAAACCGAATGCCGTTTCCAGTTTTTTTGCAACCCAATTTTTTAAATCTGATTTTTTAGTTTGGAGTCTTGTAAATTATTTCCCTTCCATTATGATGCGGATGATGGGGGTACCAAAATCTATTCAAAAAAAATTGTCCGATAATGACAGAAACTGGTTGACCAAAACCATGTCTTCTTTTTTGCCTGTTAGCCTCCGTGTAAAAGGAATTTTAAATGACATGCGTGTTACAAACCCGGATATGAACAAGGGTTATCCATTTAACGAATTGGCTGTTCAAACTTTTATTATTCATGCGGTTGATGATCCATTACCTTCATTTACAGCGGCAAAAAAACTTGCTGACCAGATACCGCATTCAAAATTTTTAATTGTAGGTAACGGCGGGCATTTACATTTAGGACACCAGCCTATGATCAGTACGTTAATTAGCAGTTTTATTATTAAAACTCACACTGCCCGTTCACTTCAATCAATGAATATTTCGCAACAAGTTGTACCAAAGCAATGATTTCTATAAAAATAACTTTCTCTCAATTACTGTTTTTGATTTTTCCATCTTCCATTTCAATAATGCGGTGCGTTCGGCCGGCAAAACTTGGGTCATGTGTAACGATCAGCAATGTTTGTTTAAATTCATCTGCCAGTCTTTTAAAAATATCAAAAACAATATTGCTGTTTTTAATATCCAAATTTCCTGTGGGTTCATCGCCCATAATTATTTGCGGATCATTAATTAAAGCTCGTGCAATGGATACTCTTTGTTTTTCTCCCCCCGAAACAAGATTGGCCCTTTTTAAAGCAAGATGATCAATGCCAAGCATTTTTAATTTTTCCATAGCCCTGTGCTCTAATTCTTTTTCTGTATACTTATTTAATTTTAGACCAGGCAGCATTACATTTTTCAATACGCTGAATTCGTTTAACAAATAATGAAACTGGAAAACAAAACCAATTTTCTCATTACGAACCCTTGCCAGTTCTGCCTCTTTACAATTTACCATTGACACGTTATCAATTAATAAATCTCCATCAAAATCAGTATCCATTGTTGATAAAATATATAACAATGTAGACTTACCACAACCTGATTTACCAACAACAGAAACAAATTCTCCTTTATTAATTACAAAACTGATATCATTTAAAACCTGCATGGTTACAGGGTCATGAAAGAATTTATTGATATGCCTTGCTTCAAGGATGGGCGCACTCATATTATTTACCTCTTATAATGACAACGGGATCTACTTTACTGGCCTTACTTGCGGGGAACCATCCAGCCAGGTAAGTTGTGATGAGCGAAAAAACAATCCCAATTATATAAAAAAGTGGATTATAAAATACTGGGTATGTTTTTATAGTGGGTAGACTGGCAGTATTAAAAGGTATTTGATCAATAATTGAAGAAACACCAAAACCAAATAATAAACCAAGTAATCCCCCAACAACTCCTATGCTTAATGCGATGGATAAAAAAATCTTCTTCACATCGGCTCCGGAAAAACCGGTTGCTTTTAAAATGGCAATGGAGTCCATTTTTTCATAGATCATCATGTTTAAGATATTATAAATACCAAAACCTGCAACAATCAATAAAGTAATTCCTACCGAATAAGAAATTAATGTGCGCACGGAACTTCCTGTTTCAAATTGTGCGTTTGCAGTTTGAATATCTTCTGCATCGGTATTGAATAATTTTTGAAATTCTTTTGCAACTACAGGCGCTGAAGCCATGTCTTTCAATTGTACCTGTATATCGGTAATATAATTAGCTGGTTTATTTAGTAGCTTTTGTACCGTGCTTATAGAAGCATAACTGTATACTTTATCTATTTCTAAAATGCCCGATTGAAAATAGCCAACAACCTTAAGCGAAAAGCGATTACCCTTTGCCGTTGTTATGTGAACTACTTCGCCAATATCGGCAAGTAATATTTCTGCAAGCCCTTTTCCTAATACAATACTGTTGGGTATCTTGCTTAAATCCATACCATTACCTGCTGATACATAATCATTAAAATGGTAAAGCCTGGATTCAGCTTCCACATCTACCCCGTTTATAACACCTGTAATGTCAAGATTACCATCATTAAAAAAAACCTGTGTTGTTAATTTAGGCGAATGTCCCAATACACGACTATCCTTTTTTAAGGCTTCAATAATTGCTGCACTGTTATAAATCTCCTGCCTGCTATTACCCGATTTTATGGAACGAATAAAGTTGTAGTTAGATTGATATGCAGGAACGAGGGTAATCGGCTGGTTTGCATTTGGTTTTACCTGGTTGTATATGCGAACATGGGGTGTACGATTTAAGATAAGTCCATCAAGCATTTGGTTAAGCCCGCCCATGAAACTTAAAAGTGTAACAAACATGGTAATGCTGAATGTGACACCAATAGCTGCAACAGCTGTTTGTTTCCAGCGGGCAAGCAATAGCGACCTTGCAATACTTATATTTAGTTTACCATTCATTTTATGGTTTTAGTATCACATCATCTTTCGTTAAACCACCTACTATTTCAGCTTTTTCATAATCTTTCATTCCAACAATTACTTTTCTTTTTTCCTTGTTGGAAAGCATAACATAATTATCATCTATCAAATAACTCCTTGGAATTGTAAGCGCTTTTTCTTTAACCTTAATAACTATATTGGCTTCTGCTGTCAGGTTGGGATACAAAGTAGGCGGAGGATCAACAAAAGCAGCTTCCACCTTAAAGGTTTTTGTTTGTTCATTCATGATCGGGTCTATCTTCGTGACCACTGCTATGAAAACCTCGCCTTTATAACTATCCATGCTTAGTAAAACTTTTTGTCCCACTTTTACTCTTGTGATATCGTATTCATCAACTTGCAGTTCAATAATAAAACCAGCAGCATCTCCAATGATGGCAACAGGACTTTGGGTATTCACCATTTCCCCCGCTTCTTTTAATACGTTGTAAACCTTTCCATTCAACTGGCTTTTAATAATAAAATCAGCCGTGCTCACATTTGAAATCTGCAGGTTTTTCCGGGATTGCTTTTCTTGTAAACTTAATTGCTTTTCCAAATCATTGTATCGCAATAGGGATGTTTTGTAGGCCTTAGCAGCAAGTTTTGCAGATAGTTCCCTTTGCTCTAAATCATTGCGACTTCCTATACCTTGTTCCCATAAATTTTTTTGTTTTGCTAATAAAGAAGCCTCGTTTTCCATTTTGTCCTTTGCAGCATCAATTTCAATTTTTAGTTGATTCAGCTTATCGCGATTTGCATTGATGGAGGAATATTCAGCCGCTATTTGTGCACTTTCTGTACTTAACCTGGCGGTCACATCTTTTAACTGAAACAATTTTTGTCCCTTTTTCACCAGGTCTCCTTCAGAAACAAAAACATTTGTAATAATGCCGTTAACCATCGGGAAAACCTGGTATTGGTTATTACTTTTTATAATTCCGGAAGCATAAACTGACTCGGTTATTTTTTCTTCAATGGGACGGGTTTGTTCACCAGAATTTTTGCAGGAAGAAGTGAACAACAATAAGGTGAGGATAGAAAACAGGAGCTTCTCCATTATTATGCTAATAGATTGGATTTAAATCTAATTCAATATGATATAGCAGATAATGATTAAAATCAATACTTCAGCTATTTAGGAAATTTTTGAGCTGAAAAAATCATTCATATATCCATAAAAAAAAGCCACTAACTAAAGTGGCTTTTGCATTCAATATTTTTCTTTTCATTTCCCTATTTCCATGATCCAAATAGTTTGAGCGGGCACTTTCCACTTTTGGTTTGTTTCCCTTTGCGATCCATCCATCACATCTTTTACTTTTTTTGCACCATTTAATCTTTCTGAAAACCGTTGCGGATCAATTGTGCGTTCTTCTTTTGCCGAATTCATTACAATCATTACAGTTTGATCTTTATCATATCGGAAGTAAGTATACACGGCATCTTCCGGTACAAACTGCATTAGTTTACCTGTTTTTAATGCAGAAGAATTTTTCCTGAAATTGGCCAACTTTTTTGTGTAGCTGAAAATTGAATCTTCTCTTGGCGTTCTTCCTTGAGCAATAAATTTATTTGCACTGTCTCCAGCCCATCCACCAGGGAAATCCATACGTACCCAGCCATCGGGATTAGCAAATCCTTTCATGCCAATTTCTGCTCCGTAATACCATTGTGGTGTACCGCGGGTAGTTAGCAACCAACCAATACTCATTTTATATTTCATCATGTCCTCTCCTATGGTAGAATAAAACCGGCTAAGGTCATGATTATCTAAAAAAACTACATTTTGCATGGGATCCTTATAAACAAAATCCTGGGCAATAGTAGTATACAGTTTATTTACACCTTCATTCCATCCAAAATCTTTGGTCATTGTTTCCTGGATACCCCACAAGGTTTGAAAGTCTGTTACACCCGGTTGATTACTTTGGTATTTAATTTTATAATTATTGCTAACAAAAAAACTTTGATTAATTACGCCGTGAACCCATGTTTCACCAAAGATGGTCAGCTTTGGATATTCATTAAGCAATGCCTTGTTGCAACGGTTCATAAAATCTAAATCGTTGTAGGCATAAGTGTCTATTCGCCAGCCGTCAATTCCATATTCCTCGACAGTCCACAAAGCATGTTGAATTAAAAAATTTGCTACATAAGGATTCTTTTGATTTAGATCTGGCATTGATGGTACAAACCAGCCGTCGGTCATTTTCTTATGATCGGCTTTGCTGGCATAAGGATCAAAAAGAACCTGGTCTTTATAAGTAGTATTTGTATAAGATGGCCATTGGTGCAACCAATCTTTAAATGGCTGATCTTTTACAAACCAATGCTCTGTACCTACATGATTATAAACTGCATCCTGCACCATTTTTAACCCCCGCTTATGCATTTCATTGATCAATCTTTTATAAGCAGTATCACCGCCAAAACGTGCATCAACTTTATAATGGTCTGTAAATGCATAGCCATGGTAAGAAGTTTTAGGCATGTCATTTTCAATCACCGGGTTTAACCAAAGCGATGTCACACCTAGCTCTTGTAAATAATCTAAATGATTGATAATGCCTTGCAAATCGCCACCATGGCGGTAATACATTGAATCCCGACTGAAAGTAGGGTCGTTCATTCCCTGTATTTTATCATTTGATGGATCGCCGTTGGAAAAACGATCAGGCATAATCAGGTACATAAAATCGGATGACGTAACGCCTTGCGCATACTGCGTTCCCTTGCCTTTACGGCGAGCTTTTAATTCAAAAGGAATCGTACCATATCCATTTGGATTTTTAATACCGATCTTAACCATACCTGGTTTTGCAGATGGTGCTATATAAAGGTCCAGGAAAACATAATTTTTATTTTCGGCCTTTGTAAATTTTACCAGTTTAACGCCTGGATAATTTATACTGAAAGTATTTTCTGCAACGTTGGCGCCATGCACCATCAATTGCACTTTTGGATCTTTCATACCTACCCACCAATTGGTAGGATATACACCATCGATTTTATATTCTTCAGCAAAAGCAAAAAAACTACTTAATAAAGCACACAGGAATAACAAATATCTTTTCATATTAAATTGGTCTTTGTTCAACACTCATTGTTTCTTCTATAATTACTTCTGGCGAAGGCTCAATTTTTTCGCGGATCATAAGATTAAATAAACCGGCAATGATCATAGAAATACCACCAATAACCAGGGCATAAATACTATGACTTTCAAAAACCTGCTTAACAAAAAATCCTAAAATACCTGCCGCAACAATCTGCGGTATCACAATAAAGAAATTAAATACACCCATATAAAAACCCATCTTGCTACCCGGCAAAGCACCGGCCAGCATGGCATAAGGCATTGTAAGGGTAGATGCCCATGCAAGACCAATCAGTATCATCGGCAATAATAAAAGTTGGTGATCCTTAATGAAGAACATAGAAATCAATCCAATTCCGCCTAGTACCAAACAAATCATATGCGTAAATCTTCTGCCTGTTTTTGCAGCTAACAGTGGCAGTAAAAATGCTGCTAAAGCAGAAACCCCATTGTACACCATAAACATAACGCCAACCCAGTCGCCTGCATCCTGGTAACTTTTAGAAGAAGTGTCGGTAGTTCCGTAAGCATTTTCGGCTATGCCTGATGTTGTATAGATCCACATGGCAAAAAAAGCGATCCATGTGAAGAATTGAACTATAGCCAGTTGCATCATTGTTTTGGGCATGTTTCCTATTCCGCCAATAATTTCTTTAAATCCATTGGCAAAGCCTTTGGTTTTAATTTTTTCTTCTTCCCATTTTTTAATGTTTTCCGGCGGAAATTCTTTGGTTGTAAATACCGTCCACAATACAGCAAATAAATAAATAGCACCTCCTATATAAAACGAATACTTGACACTATTTGGAATAATGCCTTCTGCCGCAGTATTACTTACATTAAAAACATTTGTAAAAATATAAGGGAGCAAAGAGGCAATTACTGCACCCACCCCTATAAAAAATGTTTGCATGGCAAAACCTGAGGTCCGTTGTTCATCAGGCAATTTATCACCAACAAAAGCACGGAAAGGCTCCATGGAAATAT
>JAKFCI010000060.1:0-2774 GCA_036676725.1 Chitinophagaceae bacterium | reverse complement strand
AAACAACCCACAAACGATCTTTTTGAAGAAGTAAATACAAGCTGGCAAAAAATTACCGGTGGTAATAAGGTTGCGGCCTTAATTGAAAAACTAATTGCGCAATATGATTTCATTGCACCTCAAAAATCAGTACCACAATTGGTGCAATTATACAAAGCATTAAATGCCTTGCCACAGGGCTATTGGAAAGATCAAAAGATAAAAGAAACCAAAAATCTAATTGAACAGGCAAGCGGGCTTTGGCTGGATGCATTTACCAGCGAACCTTTTATTGCACAAACCGATTCAATCAAAATAAATTTTGCGTTGAATAATCGTTTAGGCGGTAACGTAAGGTTATCAAAAATTGCAATGTTCAATGGCGATACATCTATCAATACTGCCTTAGATGCAAATAAAAATTTTAACCTCGCAACATCATATTATGTCCCGATCGAAAAGGAAATTACACAACCTTATTGGCTGGAACAAAAAATGAGCGAAGGTTATTATAATGTTGATGATCAAAAGTTAATTGGGCAGCCCGATGTGCAACCTGCTTTTATTGCTCAATTTCATTTAGCAATAGATGGTGAAGACTTTGTTTTTGAAAAACCGGTGCGTTATCGTTTTACCGATCCCGTGCGTGGTGAATTGTACCAGCCTTTTGTTGTTTACCCTCCCGTGATAGTAAATACGCAACCTTCCCTGGTGATCGTTAAAAAAGGAGAACCTGCTGCCCAAAAAGTAACCATCGCGATTACAGCCAATAAGAACTTTTCATTTAAAAATGCTGTTGCCGACCTACGTTTCGCCAATAATAGTTTTGCTACAAAAGATTCAGCACGAAGCCTGGTTAAGGGTGCGAATCTTCAATATGAAATAAATTTTTCTTCAACAGCTTTAGGTCAGGAAATTGGATTTCCTTTCGTTCGGTATGATACCTTATCGCAAGCAAATTACCTGGCACTTTCTGCCATCCGTTACGACCACATACCTTACATCAATTATTTTTATACCGATGCTGTTAAGGTTTTAAATATTGACCTGAAAACAAAAGGAAAGCGCATTGGTTATATCGTTGGTGCCGGCGACAGGGTGCCGGATGCTTTGGAACAAATGGGTTACGAGGTTACGTTGCTTACTGATAAAGAATTAGGCAGGAACAATTTAAAACAATTTGATGCCATCATTTCTGGCGTAAGAGCGTACAATACAAATGAATGGTTGAATAAACACCATGCAAAATTGATGAACTACGTAGAAAATGGCGGTAACCTGATTGTTCAATATAACACGAGTAATAACATCGGGCCTGTTCGTGCAAAGATTGGTCCTTATAATTTTAATATTAGCCGTACACGGATTGCAGATGAAAATGCACCAGTGCGCTTTCTTAAGCCTGCGCATCCTGTTTTACAATTTCCAAATAAAATAACCCAGGATGATTTTAAAGGATGGGTGCAGGAAAGAAGTATTTACCATGCTGCCGGATTCGATAATAAATTTGAAACTATTTTATCAATGCAAGACCCGGGCGAAAAAGAAGATGACGGAAGTTTAATAATAGCCAAACATGGCAAAGGATATTTTACCTACACGGGATTGGTATTTTTTAGAGAATTACCGGCAGCCGTGCCGGGTGCCTATCGTTTGCTGGCAAATCTTATTGCGCTCAACCAGAAAAAAGAAATGTAATGGAAATTGAAAAAAGAGATGGGAAGAGGAGAGGCGTTTCATTTGCCTTTTTAATATTATTAGGCCTTGGTTTAGGTTTACTTTTTCGCAACGTTCGTATGGGATTGCTGATAGGCCTGGCGTTAGGCTTATTATCTGCAGGCTTGCTTAGAAGAAGAAGGTAACCATTACCGTTATATTTACCCAAATCTTTTGGATCAATAATTATGAAAGTGAAAAAAGAAAAGATCCCTTTTTTTAAAACCTGGACACAATGGTATGTGTTCGAGATCCTTTTTCTTGTGTCGCTGATCGTAGCTTTTTATTTCCTGACTAAACATTTTGCATGAGCTTACTCGATTGGCTGGTTATCATATTAACACTGTCAGGCATTATTATTTACGGTTTATACAAAAGCCGTACAACACATAATCTTGAAGGCTATTTTTTATCCAACAGGAGCATGCCATGGTATCTTGTGTTGTTAAGCATCATGGGTACTCAGGCAAGTGCCATTACTTTCCTCTCCGGTCCCGGGCAGGCTTATGCAGATGGGATGCGTTTTGTGCAATATTATTTTGGTTTGCCCCTGGCTATGGTGGTCATCTGCATCACGTTTGTACCCATGTTCAACCGGCTGAAAGTTTTTACAGCCTACGAATTTTTAGAGGATCGCTTTGATAACAAAACACGAACCTTTACTTCCTTTTTATTTTTATTGCAAAGAGGTTTGTCAACCGGTATTTCTATTTATGCGCCTTCTATAATTTTATCTTCCCTGTTTGGCTGGGATGTTTCGTGGACGAATGTGATCATGGGTGGCTTGCTGATCATTTACACAGTTACCGGTGGTGCAAGAGCAGTGGCCTACACACAAAAAATCCAGTTGATCATCATTTTTGCAGCCATGACCTTAGCGGGATACATGGTGGTTCATTTAATGCCGGCCGGTGTTGGATTTACCGATGCTTTGCAAGTGGGTGGAAGGCTTGGTAAACTAAATGTGATCACTTCCGGAACAACGGAAAATGGTTTTAACTGGACGGACCGTTACAATATCTGGAGTGGAATTATCGGTGGTTTCTTTTTAGCGCTTTCCTATTTCGGTACCGACCAAT
>JAKFCI010000059.1:0-3439 GCA_036676725.1 Chitinophagaceae bacterium | reverse complement strand
TATTGCCCTACTATATAGATGAAAGGCTTGTAATTTAATTTGGGCAATTGTTGTCTAGCCTATTTCTTTTCCAGGTAATTGTTTTCATATTTACCGGATAAAAGTAAAAGTTTTACGAAATGTGTTGAAAGGATAGTGATTATTGCCTTCTTTTCTTTTACTTTTGCCGATTGCCCTTTTCGCAATAGTGCCTGTTGAATAGCCTTGATGCCGCACAAGAGTGCGACGCAACCTAAGCTAAATCAAGGTTGAAGAGGGCATACAAAAATTAAAATTTTTAAAAGAAAAGTTACAGATTGGCATTACCACACTTACTGAAATACGTATATACGCATGGTGGAGATGAAGTAATTCGCAGGGGAAAAAAAATTCATGCACTTGGATATGTTGAATTGATAGAGCATGATGATCTTTTTGGCGCCGTTACTTTCCGTGTGAAGGATGATAGCTATGCAACTTTTTACAAAGTTTATATTCAAAATTACAAAGACCCGAAAACGGTTTCATTACGTTGTGCCTGCCCGTACAACCTGGGCGATATTTGCCGCCACGAAGCCGCTGCCCTGCTGCGTTTGCAGGAAATGATCGACAAGGGCATGTTATTGGAAACCGATTCGGAATACGACCAGCAACATACGGTTGCAAAAATGCGTTCGATTGAAATTAAAACTGTTCGTTTATTAAGTTCGCAGGATGTGTTTGCTGAAGCCGATGAATGGTTGCGCCACAACAAGCCTGTAATTGAATCGGCAAAAGACGAACTGGTAAAAGCAAAAGTGCAAATTGCCGGAAAGGAATATTATGTGATCATCCGGCGCAATGAAGAAAGAACATTTGATACAAGCTCCGATTATATTGATACCGAACATCCATTATGCCTGCCGAAAGTGATTGTTTTTCTTCACCTGGTTTATACATTCGGCGCAAATTATTTCGACTCCATCCGCAATTGGGATAAGGAGAAAAACAAACTGCTTGAAATTTATGGCTATTCGCTGGATGATGATTTGAAAGGCAAATTTGAATTCACCTATAAAGATGGAAAACCTTATTTGCGGGTACTGGATTCTTCAATAAAAAGAATAGCAGTTCTTGCCTCTGCCCCGGTTCGTGCAGAAGAACAAGTGTTGGTTGATGATTACCCGGAAGATGAAAAGAAAAAAGTAGCTGCCGGAAAAAAAATAGGCATTGTTTTCAACTTTAATAAAAGCAACTATCCATTTTTTTCGATTGATGCTGTAGCCGGAGAAGCGGGTGATGACGGCAATTTTATTGGCGCTGTAGAAAAATTGGAGCTTGCAAAATATATTAACCTCGATGCATATTCGGACGATGACAAAAACCTGGTAACGCAGGTGCGCAAACTTCAGGAAACCGAAGTCAATAAATATATTAACCGCAATTCTCCTTTCTCTGGTTTTTGGGAAAATATTGTACACCACGATGGTGAAGAATTACCAGCCGAAACAAAAACACTCGTAATAGAATACCTGGTTCCAAAGCTTAAAAAACTAAGTACGGAATTTAACCAGGCACCTGTATATGTTTTGCCAAAAGGAAAAAGTTTTAAAACCTCCCACCTCGAAAAAATAGAATTTGGATCTGATACCATAACGCCACAATTTTTTGTTGCCGAAAAAGAAAAAGGTTTTGAAATCGAGTGTTTTGTTAAACCGGAATCTTTGCCTTTTGGTTTGGCAGAAAATGAAGCCTCTTCGTCAATGTTCTTTTTATACAATCACCAGGTTCATTTATGGAAGAATGTTGATTCGGCAGCAGTTGCAGCGCAATTCCTTCCAAATGGAATAATGAAAGTTAGCAACGATGCCTGGCCTACGACTTTAAGCAAGATCATTCTTCCGCTAACAAAAGAATACAAGGTTGATTTTGATCGTTCGTTGATAGAGGAAATTAAAGACGGAGAACCCGAAGTAAAATTGTTTTTGCAGGAGAAGGGCGACTACCTTGTATTTCAGCCCATATTTACGTACAAGGGTTTTGATACCAAGGCAAAGGACAGGGACGAATTGATTGTTCCTATTAATAACAAAGTAGTAGTGGTTCATCGCAACCGCGAGGCTGAAGGTGGCTTTATTGAAAAGCTGCGTACACTGCATTCTAACTTTGTAAATTTTGATGAAGGAGCTGCACTTGCTTTAAAGGGTGCAGAAGTTTTAAAAAATAACTGGTTCTTTCTTTTTGTTGATGCCATGCGTGAACAAAAAGTCCCGGTTTATGGATTTGAAAGTTTAAAAAACTTCCGCTTCAATACGGCTAAACCATCAACCCATATTTATATCAGCAGCAATACCGATTGGTTTGATGCAAAGGTGGATATACTTTTTGGCGATCAAAAAGTAACAGTAGCAGAAGTAAAAAAAGCACTTGCAAATAAGCAGCAGTTCGTGCATTTATCAGATGGTACATTAGGCATTTTGCCGGATGAATGGTTGAAAAAATATTCTTTACTATTTCGTGTTGGCGAGGGCAAAACAGATAAATTAAAACTCTCCCGATACCACTTAAGCGTAATTGATGAATTGTACGAAAACCGCGATGAAGAAGAATTAACGATTGCACTGGAAGAAAAATACGAACGCATCCGCGAGTTCAATAACATTAAAGAAATTCCTGCTCCGGAAAACCTGCAACCCATTTTACGTCCTTACCAGGTTGCCGGTTACCAATGGCTAAATTATTTGCAAGAAGTTGGCTGGGGCGGCATTTTAGCCGATGATATGGGTTTGGGAAAAACCGTGCAAGCGCTTTCATTTTTGCAACATTTTCATGATGAGAAAGGACACTTAAAAGCTTTGGTAGTTTGCCCCACAACACTTATTTATAACTGGGAAAACGAAATTAAAAAGTTTACACCTGTGTTAACTTACCATATTCATCACGGGCCACAACGGTTACTAACACCTGAAGAATTAGGCAGATTCAATGTGATCATAACAACCTATGGCACCTTGCGCAGCGATATTAAAACTTTTATGCAGGTGCCATTTGATTATAGTGTATTGGATGAGAGCCAGGCCATTAAAAACCCTGCCAGTAAAGTAACAAAAGCAGCTGGTTTGCTAACGGCAAAACATCGTTTGTGCATGAGCGGTACTCCGCTTCAAAACAATACATTTGACATTTTTGCACAAATGAATTTTCTTAATCCTGGTATGTTGGGTACCATGGAATTCTTTCGCCAGGAGTTTTCAATTCCTATTGACAAATTCGGCGAAAAAGAACAAAAGGAGCATTTAAAAAAGATTCTCTATCCATTTATTTTACGTCGCACAAAAGAACAGGTGGCTAAAGATCTTCCCGAAAAAACAGAAACCATTTTGTTTTGCGAAATGGAAGATGAGCAGAGGGCTATCTATGATGCTTACCGAAATGATTTCCGTGCACGCATTTTAGGAACCATCGAGGAACAAGGCATTCA
>JAKFCI010000058.1:0-8710 GCA_036676725.1 Chitinophagaceae bacterium | reverse complement strand
AACGAAGACCTGATCTTTTAAAAGGTCAATAAATAATAGCAAGCAATCGTAAATGACTCATTAAAATTTTGCTCGAAAAAAGCCTTTCGTAGACACGAAAGGCGCTTTTATTAGAAAATTCCGTTTATTATGGCAAGCAAACGGAAAAAGTTTAGTAGAAAAAAGAGCCCCGCCAGGAATGACAGGGCTTCACCCTTAACCATACGAAACCAAGATCTTTATTTAGATTTAAATATTTCTTTTGTGATAGGTTAGCAGTAAGACAATGTAAAACTACATTCTTAAATGATCATGAAGTTTCGCTAATCGTTGAAAAAGGCAGAATTGTCGTTAAAAGAAAAAAAAGTAAATTGAATTATTGCCTTTAATTCTACACGGTCACATTTAAAAGTGTTTTGGCTTCGAGTATTGCAATGTTGCAAACGCGTTGCACTTCCAGGAAATCTTCTTCAAAATGCGGGGCATGAACTTTAGTGATTGCTTCATTTTCCATGCGGTGCAATATGGGATGCAACCGGTCATTTAAGCCCATATAAGAAACCGAACTTTTCATGCCGTGCGCTACGCTTTTTATTTGATCAAAATCTAAGGAATTGATGGCTTTTTTCATTTGATTTAATTCCTGCGGCACTTGAATCATAAATTGCTGTATGATCATTTGCTCAAACTCCTGGTCACCCATCGAAATATCCTTTAAATAGGACAAATCAATAATTCCATCCCTTTCATTATTTTCCATTTTAGGAGCATTGCTGTATTGCTGCAAAATCTGGTACAGGTCAAATTCTCTAACAGGCTTAGAAATGTAATCGTTCATTCCAAAACTTAAACACCGCTCCTTTTCCCCGGGCATAGCATGTGCGGTCATAGCAATGATTGGTATTTCTAATTTTAATTCATTCCTGATAGCAAGTGTCGCTTCATAGCCATCCATTTCAGGCATTTGAATATCCATCAATACAATGGAAAAACTTGATTGTTTTAATATTTCAATTACTTCCTTTCCATTATTTACCAAAAAATAATCAATCTGCCACTGCTTCATTAAATGCTTTATCAAATGCTGGTTCATTTGGTTGTCTTCCGCTACCAGAATTTTAATATCCCCCAGGTTTGAGGTTGCTTCCTGTAAGGGAGTCTTATGTTTATCTATGGGCAGGAGAACAAGGGTAAAAGGAAGTACGACCGTAAATTCAGAACCTTTCCCGGATTCACTGGTTAGATCAATGGTTCCCTTTTGCAGGTCCACTAATTGTTTAACAATGGAAAGACCCAGTCCCGTGCCGCCAAAGTGCCGGGTAGTTTGTGTTTCTGCTTGTTGAAACCGATTAAATATTCTTTGTCTTTTTTCGGGTGCAATGCCGACGCCACTATCCTTAACAACGAATTCAATTTTTACATGATCGTCATTTTTTTCCTGGAGGCTTACATTTAAATGCACAAACCCGTTGCTGGTAAATTTTATAGAGTTACTTAACAGGTTTATTAAAACTTGCGTTAACCGTACCGCATCACCACATAAGGAATCATGAATTTTTGGATCAACTGAAATTTTAAAATCCAATCCTTTCGCAACTGCTTTTTCGCGAAACATTATTTCAACGGAGCCAAGCAAACCATTTAAACTAAAAGGTTCCTGTTCCAGGTCCATCATTCCTGCTTCAATTTTCGAAAGGTCAAGAATGTCGTTGATCAATAAAAGTAAATTCTCCCCTGAAGAATAAATGTATTCTACGTATTGCCTTTGGTGGGGACTTAAGTCAGTTTTCTTTAGCAAATCTGTAAATCCCAGGATTGCATTCATGGGGGTTCGAATTTCATGGCTCATGTTGGCAAGAAATTCTTCTTTCAAATGTGCCGCTTCACGTACTTTTTTTTCTGTTTCATTAAGCAAAACGATGGTTCGTTGTTGTTGCCTTCCCTTATTGATAACATATAAAAAAGCAAGTATGCAGGCGATACAGGCAACAATGGCAAGTAAAGTGCCCCATAGTTTTGCATTGCTACCTGTATTTTCAATCGAGCCGATAATTTGTTGTGAATGTGCTTGTCGCACACTATCCATGCGGTTAACAATATTAATAATGCTATCGCGTAAATATTTACCACGATTCGTATTTACAACTTCTTCCCCGCCAACAGTGCCCTGGGTATAATAAGCGGCTAAAATTTGTTCGCTAAAGCGAATCTTTTCACGTATTAGTGAATTTAATAGTGAGATATCGGAACCAGTTAGCGTATCGGTCAACTGATGATCAAGTGCATTCAATTTGCTTTTGATACTATCGATCTTTGGCCTGATGCCTTCTAAAAAAATATTATCATTTGTAATTACAGCGCCTCGTATATCGCTTTCAACAGTTAATACATCCGACTCGAGTTTACGAATATCATTCTGAATTTTTAACTCCTTAAGCAGGCGCTGGTTGCCGTGAACCAGGCGTTCGTTATTTTTTGCGGAAACAAATTGTATGAAAACAATGAGGACAACGCCCCCTAAAAAAAACCATAGAGCAAGATATTTAGACACCGTTTTCAACATCAGGTGGTCTAAAATACTAAATCATTGCCTAACAAGCACAAGGCTATTTAATAGTTCTGCTGTATTGCTTAAAAAAGAACCAAAAAGAGAGTACACTTGCAATTACGCCAATAGCCGTTAATAGAATAATTAGCGCTCTTTTTTCACCATACATTTCCTGCAGAAAAAAGTATTCAGATAAGATAAGAATACTGATGCATAAGAAAAATGATATGATGAACTTTTTTGCCATTACTATATACCTTGGTGTACTGCCTGAGTAATCTTGCAATCCTTGTGGTTTATTATGATCCAATGTCGAAAATGGTTGGTTTTTCATGGTACAGTTAGTTTTGGTTGCGACTTAAGTGCGCTAAAGATCTCTGCATTGGGAAAACACATTGCCATTGAATGCAGAATAATAACGAATATAAACACGGGGAAGCACCTGCTACATTGATATTAGGTGACCGGAGAAAAATCTTCGATGAAAACAGAATAATGCGAGGTAGACTTATAATAAATTCAGCCGCTTATTTAGGGTTGACCTGTATGTATCAGCAACAGGAACGGTGCCCTTGCCAATAGAAATAACGCCTTCCTGTATAAAATCAATTTTATTTATAGACACAATATAACTACGGTGTACTCTTATAAATTTTGAAGCGGGCAATTTTTCTTCGATGGATTTTAAAGTAGCATGGAGCACATGAAATTTTTGCGAAGTATGCACTTTCACATAATCGCCCATGGCTTCTAAAAACAAAATGTCTTCAACATTAATGCGTTTTAGTACACCATTATCTTTAATAAAAACAAATTCCTGCTCACCAACTTTCACTTCTTGTTTATCACTTGCCATTGCTTCGTTTGCCCGTTCAATAGATTGTAAAAAACGTGCTGTGGAAACAGGCTTTATCAGGTAGTCAACAACATTCAATTCAAATGCTTCGACAGCATAATCTTTTTTTGCAGTTGTAAAAATGATGAGGGGTTTTTTATTACCGAGATTTTTTATCAATTCCAAACCTGTCATGCCCGGCATTTCAATATCTAATAATAACAGGTCAATCCGTTCATTATTAATAACATTGTAGGCCTCCATCGCATCGGCACACTCCTGCACCAATTCAAGATCTTTTACACGGCTGGCCAGTTGCTTCATAGCCATTCTGGCCATTTTGTTGTCATCTACAATAAGACACTTCATTGATTAAGGATGTTTGACAAATTTAAGGGGTAAGCATCAAACATATTATTTGTTTTCAAAATAGTTTACATGCTAATTATTACTTATAGTAAATAATAATGCCGCCCATTAAAGTAGCGGCATTATTATTAAAAAGAAAGCAATTATAGAACCCCTATAACCGGCAAAGATTTTTGCCTGATCAATTCGTTAAAGGCAGGGATTTGTTTTTCTTTTATTGATTTTAATTTTAAAAGTTCCTTGTCAATTTGGGCTGCAAGATCAGCATACACTTCACGCACTTGTTTGCTGGGCGCAAAATTGCCACTGTTAGCAGCATCAAAAACCCCACTGAGTTTGTCATTCAATTTAATAGGATAATTTAAAACGTCCTGACCGCTCTTTGCTTTGGTCTGGTACAAAGTTTCTTCAATAGCTGTAAGCTGCTTGTTTATACTATCGGCGCTGGCTTTAACTTCTTTTGGAATGTCTTTGCCCTGGCGGGTTACAAAGTCATTTATCTGTGAACGTAATGCACGAATGTCTTTAATACCTGTTTGCGTTTCATTAAACTTGGTCATTACATTTTGTAAAAACTGGTGCTGTTGTTCGTAGTCTGTTTGTGTTATTTTATAATTAGGATTGGCCTTTATTGTAAATGGAACTTCAACAGAATCTTTGCCTAGTTTGAACCTTGCAAAATAGTTACCGGGTGCAGCTACAATACCCGCGGGTACACCGTTCCATAAAATCATTCCTTCGATTCTTTCCGCTTCCGGGTAAAGTAAATTCCAAACAAACTGGTTCATGCCTTTTGAAATATCCATTTTTGCCTTCGCGTCTTTGGCATCAGTCGTAAATGTTTTTATTATTTTATGTTCCTTATCTAAAATAACAACAGCTGCTTTGGCAGAATCACTAACGTCTTTTACATAATAATGAAATACAACACCTGCAGGTGGATTAACGCCTGCATTTCGTGGGGTACCAAAAGAAGTATTTGATGAATTGCCCGCCATGCGATAGGCTGGATTGACATCAAATACATGAAGGTTTTTGTCTGAAAAAGAAGACTTCATTTGCTGTACAACGCCTAAATCGTCCATCACATAAAATGAACGTCCTTGTGTAGCAACAACCAGGTCATTTTCTTTTATGGTTAAGTCTGTAATCGGTACTTCAGGTAAATTAAGTTGAAAAGATTTCCAGTTGGCGCCGTCATCAAAAGAAATATACATACCATATTCAGTACCTGCATATAATAATCCTGGTCGTTTTTGGTCAGCACGCATAACCCGGGCAAAATGCATCTTATTAATTCCGTTAGTAATTAATTTCCACGATTTTCCATAGTCTTCCGTTTTATAGATGTAGGGTGCAAAGTCATCGCTTTTATAGCGTGTACCTACAATATAAGCACCACCCTTTTTAAATGGATCTGCATCAATACTATTCCACATCATCCATTTGGGCGCATTTTTCGGCGTTACATTGGACCAGGTCTTTCCGGCATCTTTACTCATATGCACCAATCCATCATCGCTGCCCGTCCATAATAAATCTTTTTCAAAAGGTGATTCTGTTGCAGTAAAAATGGTTGAATAATATTCTACAGAAGTATTGTCTTTCGTAATTGGACCGCCACTTGGTCCTTGTTTGCTTTTATCATTTGTAGTCAGGTCGGGAGAAATTTGCTCCCAGCTTGCCCCTTCATTTTCGGTTACAAAAAGTGCATTCCCTGCAGTATACAACCGCTTTGGATTATGCGGTGAAAAGAATATGGGAAAGTTCCATTGGAAACGAAATTTTAAAACATCTGCACCTGCACCCATTGGGTTATCCGGCCATACAGAAATTGAACGGTTCTCACCCGTTTTATGATCTAACCTTGATAAATAACCGCCATAATTTCCACCATAAACAATATCAGGATTTAATGGATCGGCAACTACATAACCACTTTCATTTCCTGCAGTCACCTCCCAATCTCTATCGGTAATGGCGGCTCCAGGTGTTCTGCTTTTTATGCGAACGGTTGAATTATCCTGCTGCGCTCCCAATATGCGGTAAGGAAAAGAATTATCAGTAGATACCCGATAAAATTGTGCAGTAGGTTGGTTCATGTAAGTACTCCAGTTTTCGCCTCCATCAAACGAAACCTGTGCGCCTCCATCATCGGCTACAATCATCCTGTTGCCATCTTCCGGGTCAATCCACAAATCATGGTGATCACCATGCGGAGTTCTAAGTGATTGAAAGGTTTTACCGCCATCACGACTGCGCATAAAATTTACATTTGGCGCATAAACAACATTTTCATTTTTCGGATCGATAAATACTTTGGTATAATACCATGCACGTTGGCGGATATTATTATCGTTGCTTGTCAGGCTCCATGTTTCGCCACCATCATTTGAAACAAACATGCCACCTGCCGCATTTTCTAGAATGGTATATATTTTATCCGGGTTAGATGGCGAAATTGCAACACCTACGATGCCCCAAATTCCTTTTGGTAATCCCTTTTTAGCGCTTATGTTTGTCCAGGTTTCGCCGCCATCTGTACTTTTCCATAATCCACTGCCTTCGCCTCCACTTTCCAAACTATAAGGCGTACGAATTAAACGCCAGGTACCGGCATAAAATACCTGTGGATTACCGGGTTCCATTACCAGGTCAGATGCACCGGTTTGTTCATTTATAAATAAAGTACGTTTCCATGTTTTACCACCATCCGTTGTTTTATAAACGCCACGTGTTTGGTTCGGGCCAAACAAATGTCCCATAACTGCAGCCCATACTGTATTTGGGTCACGCGGATGAATGACAATTCTAATAATATGCCTTCCATCTTTTAATCCTATATTTTTCCATGTGCGGCCTGCATCATCACTTCTCCACATTCCATTCAATCCTTCACTTACATTACCACGCATTGTGTTTTCGCCTTCACCCACATACAGCACATTTTCATCGCTGGGTGCAACAGCCACGGCTCCTATCGTGCTACCAAAAAATTTATCAGAAATATTTTTCCAGTTCGATCCGCCGTCAGTTGTTTTCCAAACGCCGCCGCCAGTTGCGCCAAAATAAAATGTGTTCCTGTTTTTATAACTGCCTGCCACAGCCCCACTCCTTCCACCACGAAAAGGACCAATTAAACGATAATTCATTTTTGAAAAGAAAACATCATCGTTTTTGGTTGCTGCCTTCGTGTCTTTTTTTTGGGCAAAGCAGGTGATGGAAAAAAAACAAAATAATAAACCTAAAAATTTATGCATGATTAATATGGATTGAAATGGAAATTTACAAAATAGAGTCACACAAACTCTGCTTAGTTTTATTTCTTATTACCTACCATGAACACATTTATAATAAAAGGCAACTATGTTGATATAAGTAATAGAAATATATTTTCTGCTGAATTAACTATAGAAGAAGGGAAAATTACAACTGTAAAAAAATTGCATGATGAACCTTCGAAAAACCAAAATTTCATTATTCCCGGTTTTATTGATGCCCATGTTCATATTGAAAGTTCGATGCTTGTGCCTTCTCAATTTGCACGCCTGGCCGTTGTTCATGGTACCATAGCCACCGTTAGCGATCCTCATGAAATTGCAAATGTTTGCGGAAGCAAAGGAGTAGATTTTATGATTGAAGACGGCAAGAATGTACCATTTAAATTTTTTTTTGGTGCACCCAGTTGTGTTCCGGCAACAACATTTGAAACAGCTGGTGCCGAATTAAATAGCGATGAAATAGAAAAGCTATTGCAACGGGATGAAATAAAATACCTAACCGAAATGATGAATTTTCCCGGGGTATTAAATGGCGATGAAGAAGTAATGAAAAAAATAAAGGCAGCAAAAAAATATGGAAAGCCTGTCGACGGGCATGCACCGGGACTGAGAGGCGAAATGGCTAAGAAATATATTGATGCAGGCATTACAACGGATCATGAATGTTTTACTGAAGAAGAAGCTTTGGACAAATTGAACCATGGAATGAAAATTCTTATTCGTGAAGGAAGTGCGGCAAAAAATTTTAATGCGCTGATCAATTTATTAAATGATTATCCGGAGGAAATCATGTTTTGTTCTGACGACAAACATCCGGACAGCCTGGTGGAAGGACATATAAACCTCCTTTGCGCAAGGGCAATAAAAAAAGGCATAAATGTTTTTAAAGTATTGCAGGCGGCTTGCGTCAATCCTGTTCATCATTACAAGCTAAATGTTGGGCTATTAAAAGAAGGTGATGATGCTGATTTTATTTTGGTGAGAGATTTGGAAAATTTTGAAATTGTTGAAACTTATATAAATGGTATACTGGTTGCAAACGAGGGAAATAGTTTAATAAAGACTATAGAAAAAGAAAGCGAAAGAAATACAACAACACCTGCAATTAATAATTTCAATTGTAGCAACACCAAAGAGGAGGATTACCGCTTTCCATTGGTCAACACTCAAAATAATATGCTGCCTGTCATTGAAGCTTTAGACGGACAGTTGATTACAAATCAATTAATGCTTCCCATAAAAGTTGATGGCAACCAATATGTTAGTGATGTAGAAAATGATATTCTAAAGATCGTTGTGGTTAACCGTTACTATGATGCACCAATAGCAAAAGCATTTATAAAAAATTTTGGATTGAAGCGTGGCGCCATTGCTTCTTCTGTTGCACATGATTCGCACAACATTGTTGCTGTAGGTGTTGATGATGAAAGTATTTGCCAAGCCGTTAATTTAATTATCGGGCAAAAGGGTGGAATAAGTTGTGTTGACAGTGATTCAGACCTTATACTTCCCCTACCTGTTGCCGGTTTAATGAGCGAGAAAGATGGTTATTTAGTGGCAACGCAATATGCAGCAATGGATAAACAAGCAAAAGCATTAGGAAGTAAACTATCAGCACCTTACATGACCCTTTCTTTTATGGCCTTATTAGTAATTCCCCACCTAAAATTGAGTGACAGAGGTTTGTTTGATGGCGAT
>JAKFCI010000057.1:0-1528 GCA_036676725.1 Chitinophagaceae bacterium | reverse complement strand
ACAGCAATTTATAAAGATCTTTTTCGGTTCAGCATTAACGTTAATTAATTATACTTTTTAATGCTGAATCCATCGATGTTGTTGCTCCCCAGACAGGCAATTTTAATATTTGCCAAACATTATTTCTCTATGCTTGTTCTTTCAAAAAAGCGCTCCGCATTCAGGTAAAATATTTTATCTTTTTGTTCCCGGGATAAGAAATCGAGTTCATTAATGGCAGCAATGATTTTTACAACATCGCCATTGTCTGTACCAAACATCAGGCGTTCCTCCAGTCCTGCGTCAATAAAGGCTTTCATTATGGTGGCGAATTTTTCAGGCGGCATAATGTCAGGATTTGAGATCACTGAAATATCTGCATATACCTGTTTGTGTTGCTGCATCAAGGCAACGGTTTCTTTGTAATACTGGTCGCCGCCGTGCATGATCCAAACCCGCAGTTGTGGAAACCGTTGGAGCATTTTTTCCATGAGCAATGGATTGCCCAATTCCATTTTAAAGTTTGGACTGCCATGCCCGGGACCCGCACCCCCCGTATGTATACCTACAGGAAGATTATATTTTTCAGCTAATGCATAATAGGGAAACAACAATGAGTCGGACGATGAAATACCATAATACTGGCTTAGTATCTCGCCCATAAAATCAATTGAGCCTTCCTTTATTTGTTGCTCCACCCAAACAGGTGAAGGCCAGTCTTTGCCATCTTCATAACAGGGTTGCAAACTATAAGGCACTTTGCCGATCGGGCAAGGAAACATGAGACCAAACAAAAGTTCCGGTTTGGATTGGCCCTGGTAACGCTTTTGTAAATCCCACGAAGTACTGATGGCTGCTTTATAAACACCAGCCTGAGCCAATGTTTTTAATTGCGCCGGCATATCAGCCGTGCCGTGTATATGCACATCAAATATTCTTTGCTGATCTACCGGTTTTGAATAACAGGAAAAACAAAAAAAAGCTAACAAGAAAATAAGCGGCTTCATAAAAACTATTTAAAGGCAAGCGAGCTAAAGAATGAAAAGTGCCTGTAGTAAAATATGTATTAAGTTACAATTTCATTTGTCGTAATGGTAGAGTTGAAAATACTAACTCATAATTTTGAGTCTCCAGGAAACATTAAAACTGTTGTTCCTATGATCAATGCCTGTCATGTTCACCCCTAATATTGTCGCATTCACCCTGCAAAAACGTCAAATTTGTTTGTTTGATTTGTATCTTAATAAAACATAATTATATGAAAAGGCTAATTGCATCGTTTATTACTTTAGGTAAGTGATGCAAGCTGCTACCCTATTGAAAAAGCAACATAAACAACTTAAACATATAAACGATGGCACTGATTAACCCGCACATCAACTTCAACGGCAATGCCGAAGAAGCATTCAATTTTTACAAATCAGTATTTGGCGGATCGATCGCCAGGATTGTACGTTTAAAAGATCTGGCAAGCCCGGAATTCGAGGTAGCAGAAAAGGATGAGAATTTGATCATGCACATTGCGTTGCCCATTGGCAAAAATGTTTTA
>JAKFCI010000056.1:0-13197 GCA_036676725.1 Chitinophagaceae bacterium | reverse complement strand
GAAATAAGTTTCTATGATATCAAACCAAACCATTTACATGGTTATTGGGTTTCCAAACAAGGACAATTCAAATTGATACAATTGGCAAATGGAAATACGTTGCTTGAAGGAACAACCTGGTATGTCAACAAAATTAAGCCTGACTTTTATTGGGCTGTGTGGAGTGATTATATTGTTCATAAAATTCACAGGCGAGTTTTGGAACATATTAAAATTCAAGCAGAACTTTAAAACAGGAAAGTCTATTTTTCACACTACTTCTAAAACACCTTGTAGCAACAAATTCCCCCAAACTTTTATTTATAATTTCCAACATGAACAGAAAAGAATTTGTAAGAAACACGGCGCTGGCAACAGCTGCAATTGCCCTGCCTGGTAAAAGCTTATTTGCATTTAATGGTGCCGCAAATAAAGTGCAGGTAGCCATCATTGGTGTCGGGCTGCGTGGCCAAAACCACCTGGAACTGTTATTAAGAAGAAACGATGTTGATGTTGTTGCCATCTGTGATATAAGTGATGTGATGCTCACTGCTGCAAAGGAAATGATTACCAAAAGCGGTAAAAAAATGCCGCAGGTATTTACCGGTGATGTATATGCGTGGAAAAAGATGGTGGAATTAAAATCACTTGATACGGTCATTATTGCCACACCCTGGGAGTGGCATAAAGAAATGATCATTGGCTCACTCGAAGCAGGATTAAAATATGTGGGTACAGAAGTAATGTTGGGCATTACGCTGGAAGATCATTGGGAGGTAGTTAGGGCAGCAGAAAAATACAAGGCACATGTAATGATGTTGGAAAATGTTTGTTACCGTCGCGATGTGATGGCGGTATTAAATATGGTGCGCCAGGATTTGTTTGGCGAACTGGTGCATTTGCAAGGCGGTTACCAGCACGACCTGAGAGCAGTAAAATTTAACGACGGCAAACAAGCTTATGGCGGCGGTTGCGAGTTTGGCGAAAAAGGATGGACAGAAGCCCAATGGCGTACGCATCATTCCATTCATCGCAACGGCGATTTGTATCCAACTCATGGTATTGGCCCAGTGGCGCACTACATCAATATTAACCGGGGCAACAGGTTTACCAATATTTGTAGTTTTTCATCCAAAGCCAGGGGGCTGCATAACCATGTTGTTGCCACCTGTGGCAAGGAACATCCCAATGCAAAGATCAATTTTAAATTGGGCGATGTGGTCACAACAAATATCAATTGCGCCAATGGCGAAACCATTTTGTTGCAACACGACACAAACCTTCCACGTCCATATTCATTAGGTTTTAGGGTGCAGGGTACCAACGGGATATGGATGGATGTAGCCAAAGGAATACACATTGAAGGAAAATCAAAAGCACACCAATGGGATGCACAAAAAGATTGGCTGGATAAATATGATCATCCTTTATGGGCCAGGTGGAGTAAAGAAACCGAAGGCGCAGGCCATGGCGGCATGGACTTCTTCGTGGTGCATGCATTTATTGAATCGGTTAAACGAAAGCTGCCTACACCTATGGATGTTTATGATGCTGCTGCATGGAGTGCTATTACCCCATTAAGCGAACAGTCTATAAGCCTGGGAAATGAAACCGTTGATTTCCCGGATTTTACCGGCGGTCAATGGATGTACCGTAAACCGGTTTTTGCGCTAAATAACGATTACTAAAAATTCCTGTTTTGCCATTTTGAATGAGAAAAGAGGAACTGGTTGGTTTATTCTTTCCTGGTCTTTCAATGGTAAAGTAATCGCCCCTTTTACAACAGGTGATAACAACAATGGAAATCAGTATTTATAATGACAATGCTCATAAACCCATCATTTGAGTTTTCTTTTTTTTGTGCCTGGTAAACATCTTTTCATAAGTACCAGGAAAACTTTAAATCATGGTTTTACATATTCACGACAACCTGTTCGTATCTGACCTGCAGGAGCATTTTAATAATTGTTTCCCTTATTTAAAAATGGAGTTTTATAAAAGACATCCGCATCCTGGCAGGAAAAATATGGAGCGTGATATGATTCCGCCTTACCAAAGAATTGGTGAGATCAGGAACAATGACAAAGAAGGAGAACTGGTCATCAAATCCTGGGATAATATTGCTAAAGTGAAAAAAGAATTGGAAGCGTTTGGTCTTAATGTAGAAATATTCAGGAACGAAAATGGCGAATGGGTACAGTCGCCTAAGCCAAATAAACTGACCCTGGCACAGCACATTGAAATTGCCAGGCGTGCCGATAAAAAAGCAGGAGTTGAAGTGAAAGAAGAACTGGAAGAATTTAATGAATTTTAGTTTGATACCAATCAGCATTTACTTTGATTTTCGTCATTCATTTGACCTGCTATTTTAAAAAACTTTGTTTCATCGGGAGTATAATAGACAAACAGTGGCAGTAAAAACATTCAAGGATTTCTGTGAAAGGATTTCCGGGGTATACGTACCTGAAAGTTTTTCGCCACTGTTTTTTTAATGTTTGCACTATAATTTTCCTGGTGATCAGTATCACTATTTTGGCTAATGACCATCAATGGCCGGCGGCTTTTCAAAAATTATTTTTGGAAAAAAGATAGATGGAAAAGATTCTGTTGGTCATTAATGCGCACCATCCGAATATGGATTCCGTTGACTTTGCTTGTCGCATTGCTTCAGTTGCGCAAGCTAATTTAACCGGTCTTTTTATAGAAGATATTTTCTTTAATTATACACCTTCCCAGGCATATGACGGCGGATCTTATTTTAATACTACAAAGCCTGCTACAAAATTGGTAAAAACCGATACCGACCAGGCCGTGTATCTTTTTAAAGAAGAATGCCTGCGCCATGGCGTTACCCCCGAAGTTTATATTAATAAAGGACAAGCCATGCACGAAGCCATCCGCGAAAGCAGGTTTGCAGATTTGCTGATCGTTGATCCGGCCATTGGTTTTTATAACCGCATTGAATTAATGCCTTCACAATTTGTAAAAGAAATTCTCGCTTTTGCCGAATGCCCTGTATTGTTGGCGCCACAACAATTTGATGATTTAGACGAGATCATTTTTTGTTTCGACAATAGTCCTTCTTCCATTTTTGCAATAAAGCAGTTTACTTATTTACTGCCCGAATTGCGGGTAAAAAAAGTAATGCTGTTGGAAGTAACAAAATCAGGTAAAGATGAATTTGACAGCGATCATATAAGAATGATGGAATGGTTACGCAAGCATTATCAAACTGTTTATTACCATGCTTTAAAAGGCGATGTAAATGATGAATTGTTTTCTTACCTGTTTATGAAAAGAAAAAAAATGATCGTCATGGGTGCCTATGGAAGACCGTTGCTTTCCAACTTATTTAAAAAAAGCAGTGCAGATAAATTACTTCACATGCTGGATCTGCCCCTTTTTATTACGCATCATTAAAATTTTTGCCATGAAAAAATTCATTGCAGCATTTGACAACCTCCGCTTTTCAGAAAGCACCATGCATTATGCTATTTACTTAGCCAAAAGTTGCCATGCCCACCTGGTTGGCGTTTTCCTGGAAGATAAGGTGAGGCATAGTTACGGCGTTAGAGATCTGGTGCAATACGAAGAAGGCTCCATTGACCAACATATAAAAGAATTGAATAGTAAGGACAAGGAAGTAAGAAATGAGAAGGTTGAAATTTTTAATAAGGCATGTAAAGACGAGGGATTAAATTTTAATGTACATCGCGACAAAAATGTCGCTTTACAGGAGTTGCTTCATGAATCTATTTACGCAGACCTGCTGATCATCAACCCGGCAGAAACGATGACCCGTTTTGAAGAGCCTTCACCAACACGCTTTATTCAAGCTATGCTAAGCGAAGTGCAATGCCCTGTACTACTGGTGCCGCCTCATTTTAAACCTTTTGACAAGATCACCTTGCTCTATGATGGAGAACCTTCTTCCGTGTTCGCGGTTCGTGCCTTTAGCTATTTATTTGAGCCAATGAAAAATATAGATACGGAAGTAATAACTGTAAAAGGGCAGGAAGAATCGTTGCACCTGCCTGATAATCGTTTGATGAAAGAGTTTATCAAACGTCACTATCCAAAAGCAGAATATGTACTGTTGAAAGGTTTGCCGGAAGATGAGATCATTCGTTACCTGCATCGTAAAAAAGGTACGCCCATAGTTGTATTAGGTGCTTACCGGCGCAGCCGTATTTCCCGGCTTTTTAGAATGAGCATGGCAGATATGCTTTTACAACACGTGAAACTACCGTTGTTTATTGCCCATAATAAATCCTGAGGCTTTATTTTATTAATGGCCAAGCTTTCTGCTGATGTAAGTCACGTACAGTTTTGACCCGCATCATTGCTGTAGTTGCATCAATTAGCCAATTTTGATTCAATACTTTATTTTATGTCCAACTTCATAAAAAAATTTGCCGCTATTGGTATAGATGATGTGGCGCAAGTGGGTGGAAAAAATGCTTCGCTGGGTGAAATGTTTAGTAAACTTTCTGTAAAAGGAATTCCGGTACCTGATGGTTTTGCAACAACCGCTGACGCCTTTTGGATGTTTTTAAATGAAAATAATTTAAAGGACAAGTTGCATCATTTATTAAATACGCTGGACAGGAAAAAATATTCCAATTTAAAAGAAATAGGTGCCCAGGCACGATCAATGATCCTTGATGCAAATTTATCAAAGGAATTAAGCGAAGCCATTACAAAAGCATTAGAGGAATTAGATATTAAAAATGAAGCAGTTGCTGTACGCAGTAGTGCAACAGCTGAAGATCTTCCACAGGCTAGCTTTGCAGGACAACACGAATCTTATTTGAATGTCAAAGGGGCTAATAATGTATTGCTTTCTGTAAAAAAATGTTTCGCTTCATTATATACCGATCGTGCAATTAAATACAGGGAAGACAATGGCTTTGCACATGAAAAGGTTGCTTTGTCTGTCGGTATTCAAAAAATGGTTCGATCTGATAAAGGATGTTCTGGTGTAGCATTTACGCTGGAACCAGAATCAGGTTTCAGGGATATTATTCATATCAGTGGTGTGTGGGGTTTAGGTGAAAATTTAGTGCAAGGCACGGTAACGCCGGATGAATTTTTAGTTTTTAAACCAACGCTTGTACAAGGGAAGAACGCAGTGGTTCAAAAAAAGTTAGGCGAAAAAGAATGGACCATGGTGTATGGAAAAGAAGAAAATGCGACTGCCAATACTCCAACCTTAAAAGAAAAACAAGAAGTATTTGTTTTAACCCAAAAAGAAGTGCTGCAAATTGCAAAGTGGTGTTTGCTGATCGAAGAACATTACCAAAAGCCAATGGATATTGAGTGGGCGAAAGATGGAATAACAAATGAAATATTTATCATCCAGGCAAGACCAGAAACAGTGCAATCGCAAAAAAACCTGCAGGTGGTAACCGAGTTCCAACTGCAGGAAAAGGGCGAAGAACTTACAAGTGGACAGGCGGTTGGTTCAAAAGTGGCAACAGGCATTGCCCGTATTCTACATTCGCCAAAAGATGGCGACAAGTTGAACGAAGGTGAAATCGTTGTAACCGATCTCACCAGTCCTGACTGGGACCCCATACTAAAAAAAGCGGCCGCAATTGTTACCAATAAAGGAGGTCGCACAAGCCATGCATCCATCGTGGCAAGAGAGCTGGGCGTACCGGCAGTTGTTGGATGCGACAATGCAACAAAGGTTATTGAAGATGGTAAAATGATCACGGTTTCCTGTAGCGAAGGAAAAGTAGGCCATATTTATAAAGGAAAAATTCCCTTCCATATTATTGAAAAAGATTTTACAAAAGTTGCCAAACCAAAGGAAACAAAAGTGATGCTGATTGTTGGTGACCCGGATAAAGCATTTCAATTAGCATTATATCCTTCTGATGGAGTAGGACTGATGCGGCTTGAGTTTATCATCAATCATTTCATCCAGGTTCATCCCATGGCGTTGGTAAAATTTAATGAAATAGAAGATAAGGAAGTCAAAGAAAAAATTGATTCCATCACACATCATATAGGAGATAAAAAAAACTTTTTTATTGAAAGATTAGCAGAGGGAATAGCAACAATTGCGGCCGCATTTTATCCACGAGAAGTAATTGTGCGCATGAGCGATTTTAAAACAAACGAATACAAAGGTTTGATTGGTGGCTCCTTCTTTGAACCGAATGAAGAAAACCCGATGCTTGGTTTTCGTGGTGCATCCAGGTATTACCATCCTTTATACCGCGAAGGCTTTGCACTGGAATGTGCAGCAGTGCATCGCGTTAGGCATGATATGGGTTTGGGAAATGTAAAAGTCATGATTCCTTTTTGCAGAACGGTGGAAGAAGCGAAAAAAGTAATTGATGTAATGGCAGAAAATGGGCTTGATAGAAATAAAGATGCTTCGCTGCAATTATACATGATGGCCGAAATACCCAGTAATGTTTTGCTGGCCGAAAAATTTGCGCAATACTTCGACGGATTTTCAATTGGCTCTAATGATTTAACGCAGCTAACCTTAGGCATTGACAGGGATTCTGCAATTATAAGTAATTTGTTTAGCGAGCAGAATGAAGCGGCGATGATGATGATCGGGACGATGATTCAAAAAGCTGTGAAAGCCGGAGTTAAAATTGGTTTATGCGGGCAAGCACCAAGCGACGATCCTAAATTTGCGCAGTTCCTCGTGCAAAAACATATTGACAGTATATCTTTCAACCCGGATGCCTTGCTCAATGGCATTGAAAATATTGTTATGGCCGAAGAAAAACTTGAGCCGCAGGAAGAAGAAATTCTTAATTAAGAATATTTTTTTTAGCGATCAAATTGTAAAAATCATTCAGGCACGCGGTCAATTTTGTTTTTCTTTTTCTTAATCCAAAACAAGCCTTTTACATCGGCCTGCCATTCGGGTAAATACAAGATCATAATTATTTCTTCAATGAGATCAAGCATGGTTACACTTACTGCAATAAAAAAAAGTACAATTGGCCATTCAGGCAGAAAGAAAAAAAGGATCAAAAAAATACCCTGGAAAAGCATGGCTAATTTTGCGAGGTAGGTATGGAAGCTTGTGGGCCTTCCATACCGGTAAAGTGCCAAAATGGTTTGAATGAGTAACAGTCCAAATAAAATGAGTAACCAGGGATAATACTGGTGAATAAAGGCAGGTTCAAAAAAATAAATACCGATCACGGCAACCAAGACGGTAAG
Organism: Chitinophagaceae bacterium; assembly: GCA_036676725.1. Classification (GTDB taxonomy): domain Bacteria; phylum Bacteroidota; class Bacteroidia; order Chitinophagales; family Chitinophagaceae; genus Flavisolibacter. The sequence continues at coordinate 6,021 of JAKFCI010000056.1, read as the reverse complement.
GTCATCGCCAATGGAATCAATTCTTGATCCCATTACACTCACCACTTTAAATTTTCTTGCTAAAAAACCATCTATAGAATCGGTAAAAAAACTAAAAGCAAGTAGCCATTTGAAAATATCTACACGACCAATAATTATTATATAAAGAAGTATAAAAGCAGCCACTACGCGGTAAATGCTTATACCATTTATAATATAAAAACTAGTTTTATGCATTTTCTAAATATCGTAAATTAATGAAAGCAATTTATAATGTCAAACTTGTGCAACCTGCCCTTTTATTGTCTTTGTAAGTATTGTTATACCACCATTTTTTACCGGAATTTTTAATCATTTATCTTTTCAATCACTGACCACAAACATACTGTTGAATGACGGTTGTCTTAGTAATCATCCTGGTGTAAAAAATAAATTTGTGGCGTAAAAAATACTTTAAAATTTTAAAATTTTAATTATGTCAACAAGAGCACTTACAAGGCAAACATCAATGCCTACTTTATTTGAAGATTTTTTTAAACCCTGGAGTCAATGGTTTGATGACGGTGGATTGATACGCAGGGTAAGCAGTATGCCAGCGGTTAACATTGCTGAAAATAATGATAATTACATGGTAACACTTGCAGCACCAGGTCTTAAAAAAGAAGATTTTAAAATTGATCTTGATGGAAATATGTTAACCATCAGTTCGGAAAAAGAAGAAAGGAAAGAAGACAAGGATGAAAAATTTACCCGCCAGGAATATAGCTATTCTTCATTTTCACGCAGTTTTACCTTGCCTGAAGATGTTAAGCAGGAAAACATAGATGCAAGCTATCAAAACGGGGAACTAAAAATAGTTCTGCCAAGGAAAGAAGAATTTAAAAAAGCCGCTGTTGCCAAACAAATAGCCATTAAATAAACCAGGCATTTGTAAATCATTTGGCCTGTCCTGTTTGTTTATAGTAGGGCAGGCTTAATACTTTGTTTGATAAAAAAATGCGGCTGAAATTCCTTGTTGAAATTGTTTATTACTTTTTATGAAACAGGAAATTTCCACCAGGAACCCTATTGTTCAACAGTTAACCTATGAGGCGGAAACCTGGGTACGTTTAATTGGTTTTATAAGGGACGAGACCACTTATTTTAAAATGCGTCTTGCCGAAGTAGTAAGCGCCAATGTAGACGACAAAGTGGTGGAACACCTAGAAAAGTTTCAAGAAGAATTTCTTGCGCAGGACAGGATCATTATTTATTTATCTGACGAATTAAAAAAGCAAAACAAGCTTTTGGAAAAAGACATGAATGCCGATGAGAACATTTTGCAGGAGGCCATAAAAAATCAAAATAAATTAAGAAGGGAAATTAAAAAAGCAGAAAGCTTATTTAAAGAATTAAAAGACAAGTTTATTGGTTTTTTGCACGAACTGTTTTAATAATGATGTAATGGCTTTTGGTGATAAAGGTCATAGTGGTGGCTCATTACATGAAATAACTTTGTAGTAGCTAACAACAATAACTATATGAAAAAGATAAACCTGTTGCTGTTTATTTCCAGCTTGATCATCATTTCAAGTTGCGCAACATCCAAAGTCACTTCTACGTGGAAAGCCCCAGATGCCGTTGCTAAGTATTATGAAAAAATAATGGTGGTCGGTATTATTCGTGAAGCCGACAGGAATTTTAGAATTAAGATGGAAAACCACCTGGTAGATGATTTAAAAGCATTAGGTTATAATGCCCTTTCTTCCTACGAGGTATATGGTCCAAAAGCTTTTGATAGTTTAAGTGAAGCACAAATCAACCAAAAATTAGCTAAGGAAGGAGTTGATGGCGTAATTACAATAGTGCTCCTGGATAAAGAAAAGGAAGAAGATTATATCGCCGGGCGAGTAACTCATTCTCCATATCTTACCTACCGCGATCGTTTTGAAGGCTATTACCGGAATGTTTATTCCCGAATAGGAACACCGGATTATTATACAGTAACTACAAGATATTACCGGCAAAATTCCCAGGGTGATTATATAATAACCACAAAGTATTACTGGGAAAGTAATTTGTATGATCTCGCGACAAATAAGTTAATGTATTCAATTCAAACCCAATCATTCGATCCTGGTTCAGCCGAATCGCTGGGTCATGAATATGGCAAATTAATTATTGAAAAGCTCACTAAAACAAATTTGTTGCAAAAACAGGCAACAGCAAAAGCCATGTAAACCGATCGAAATTAAAAATTGTCATATTAAAAAACCGGATCATTTCATCCGGTTTTTTTATTTTAACATAATCAATTACGTTATAGCTGAGTTTAGTGCAACAAAATTTCACTCTCATTAAAATAGACGAAATTGTAAAATTATAAGCGCTGTTTGATTTTTTCTCAAGCGTTTATTTGAAAATATTTAATGTATTTATTGTTATTGCATAATGGAAGGAAAGGTGATCAATATTGATAATGAAAGCTACAAAGCATTGGTTGAGAGTGTGGTAAACCACGCCATATTTATGATAGATACCGATGGCAATATATTGAACTGGAATAAAGGAGCTGAAAAAATTACAGGGTATAAACAAGATGAAATAATTGATAAAAATTTTTCCGTTTTTTACCCTGCTGTTGAAGTTGATAAAGGCGAACATTTAAGACATTTAAAAAAGGCAAAAGAACTTACCTGTCACGAAAGTGAGGGCTGGCGTGTGCGCAAAGATGGATCAGTTTTCCAGGCACATGTTACCATTAATGCCTTGCATGATGAGAATGGAAACCTGGTTGGTTTTGGATATGTAATTTATGACCGGAATATAGGTAAGTCAGAAGCCACGGAAGGAGAGATTCAGCGGCTGAATAAAGAATTGGAAGTTCTTTTAAAGCAAAGTCAAACAGAAATCACCGATTACAAACATGCATTGGATGAATCTTCCATCGTTGCCATTACTGATCAAAAAGGAATTATAAAGCATGTAAATGAAAACTTTTGTAAGATATCTAAATACACAAAATCAGAATTATTAGGACAGGACCACCGGATCATTAATTCTGGTCATCATCCAAAAAGTTTTATTCGCACTCTATGGGTAACAATTGCCAATGGCAATATTTGGCGCGGCGAGATGAAAAACAGGGCCAAAGACAACACTTTTTATTGGGTGGATACCACCATTGTACCTTTCCTTGACCAGAAGGGAAAACCTTATCAATACCTTGCCATACGTAGCGACATCACACAAAGAAAACTTGCCGAAGAACAATTGTATCGCATAAACGTAGAACTGGAAAATAAAGTTAAAGAGCGGACATATGAATTGACAGAAGCATTGCAAAGGGAAAAAGAATTAAGCGATGTGAAAAGCCGGTTTGTTTCGATGGCATCACATGAATTTCGTACGCCACTCAGTGCGATACTTTCCAGTACTGCGTTGCTGGAGCATTATAAAACACCTGAATTTGCGGAGAAGCGCATCAAGCATATTGAACGAATAAAATCATCGGTAAAAAACCTTACGGGCATTCTTGATGATTTTCTTTCTCTGGAAAAACTGGAGCAAGGAAAATTGCAAACGAACAATGTTGATTTTGATCTTCGCGAATTTATAAATGATGTAATTGAAGAAATGGAAGGCATGCTCAAAAAGAAGCAGCAAACCATCAACTATTTACATACCGGCGAAAATAAAGTAACCCAGGATAAAAAGATTTTGCGCAATATTTTATTAAACCTTCTTTCCAATGCGATAAAATATTCTCATGAAGAAAAAGAAATTTCACTTCATGCTGAAGTAAAGGAAGATTGCGTTATGATTTCGGTTAGCGATAAAGGAATTGGCATACCCATGGAAGCGCAAGGAGAACTGTTTTCAAAATTTCACAGGGCAAACAATGCAATACATATACAGGGTACCGGTTTAGGGTTGCATATTGTAAAAAGATACGTGGAATTGATGGATGGAAAAATAACTTTTAACAGCAAAGAAAATGAAGGCACCACTTTTACATTGAACATTCCCAGGAATACATAATAAATGGGGATATACAATCCAGTAAGCTGAAATGTTTCCAGTCCCGGCTTTCAAACACTTATTCGTCAGCACTTTGGCTGCTTACAATTAGTTTTTTTATTGACTAATCTCATCTTTTTGAATTGCCTGCGGTTTTAGATTTGTAATGTGATGAATACTATTTTGGTCATTGAGGATAACCAGGAAATCCGCGAAAATACCGCGGAATTGTTGGGCATTAACCATTACCATGTATTGACTGCCGGCAATGGTGATGCCGGGTTTCAATTGGCAAAAACCAAACGCCCTGACTTGATATTATGTGATATGATGATGCCCGGAACCGACGGAAAGAAATTTTTACAACTGGCTAAAGAAGACCGTGTTGTTCGTTCAATACCACTTGTATTTTTTTCAGCCGGAACGGCCTTGCCCTATATTCAAAAAGAACTGATTAATGCTGCCAATGGTTTTTTAAAAAAACCTTTTTTAGAAGAAGACTTACTTACCACCATCCAAAAAGCCTTAGCGAGGTAATTTAAAATTCTTTCTCTAAAAATTCTGTAAAAATTACCTGGCTCTATAAGAATTTTGAATAAAACATTCACCGTATTTTAAAATTATACTGTTTTAAAAACAGCTAAAATATAATACTCTATTTTTATTATAATATTTGGTAATAAGCTAAGTTCCATTCATCATTTTATTTGCTTTTACCGGGAGAAAAATGAACATTATTTTCTCTTTCTATTTTTAGATAGATTAAATTTGTATTCCGCCACAACCTGCAACCCTTAAGAATTCTAACGTATCTCTTTGAAATCGTAACTGCTCAGTTAACCGCCATCAAATGAAGAAGATTCTTATCATAGAGGACAACCAGGACATACTGGAAAACACTGCTGAAATTTTAGAATTATCTAATTATTACGTTTTTACAGCAACTAACGGAAAGGAAGGAGTGGAGCTTGCACTTTTAAACAAACCAGACCTCATTTTGTGTGATATAATGATGCCAGAATTGGATGGGTACGGTGTGCTTCACATGGTTCAAAAAAACCCCGATCTTCAAAATACCCCGTTTATATTTTTAACCGCTAAAACGGAAAGGGAAGAAATAAGGAAAGGTATGTCGCTGGGAGCAGATGATTATATTTCAAAACCCTTTGACCCTACGGATTTGTTAAATGCCATTGAAGGCCGTTTAAAAAAATCGGAATTAATAAAAGCCAAGATTGCCGATGGTATTAAAGGTGTAAACGATCTTTTAACGATTGTTGGCGGAGATAAAGCACTGGAAGAATTTATTGAAGGAAGGCATTTTGATACATTCAAAAAAAAGCAAAGGATTTACAATGAGGGTAACCATCCCATAAGGTTGTATTATGTAAAGAAAGGAAAGGTAAAGATTTCAAAGGTCAATGATGATGGCAAGGAGTTGATCTTACATATGGCTAATGAAGGCGATTTTTTTGGTTATACTGCTTTGCTCGAAAATTCTGTTTATAAAGAAAATGCAGAGGCATTGGAAGATGCAGAAATAATTGGTTTACCCAGGAACGAATTTGAAGAATTGTTGCATTGTAATCCTGAGGTTTCGCGGAAATTCATCCGGTTATTAGCAAAAGACGTTAGCGAAAAAGAAGAACAACTCATTCATATTGCTTATAACTCTTTAAGAAGAAAAGTAGCTGATGCCTTGTTGATCGTGCAGAAAAAATACAAAAGCAACGTGGGCAATAGTGTCATCAATCTTAGCCGCGAAAACCTTGCTGCGGTTGCTGGTACGGCAACAGAATCCTTGATACGAACGCTTACAGATTTTAAATCTGAAAAGTTGATTGAAATTAGTGATGGTAAAATCTCTATACTAAATACAGAAAAATTGGAGCGGCTGACCAATTAAATATTCTTTCTCCATTTATTAATTAACCATACGGAGCTCAACTGATAATAATCAAACCCCAACCTGCCAGTGGTCAGTAACTTATTTTGATTATTATTCAAACTTGTGGCAAATAATTTTGGTATGAAAAAAATAAT
>JAKFCI010000055.1:0-2209 GCA_036676725.1 Chitinophagaceae bacterium | reverse complement strand
CAATTTAATCTACAAAATCGGTCCACTTTTCATTAGAGGCATTAGATGCTACAACAGTATCTATAAAAGCCATACCACGAATGCCTTCATCTACCTTTGGAAAATCAAGCATCTCTTTTGTTGGTTGCCTGTTTTCTAACCTGGCTTGTAACGAAAGTGCAAAATTCCGGTAAATATTACCAAAGGCTTCTAAATAACCTTCCGGGTGGCCGCCGGGTGTTCTGCAATTATGCGTAGCAAACGAGGAAAGTACATTTGTGTAATTGCTTCCGGCACGTAAAATTTGCATGGGTGCATCAAGCCATTTTACAATCAGTGAATTTGGTTCCATCTGTGCCCATTCAATACCCCCTTTTTCGCCATACACACGAATCTTTAAAGCATTTTCTTCTCCGGCTGCAATTTGCGATGCAATTAAAACACCCACAGCACCATTGTCAAATCGTAATAAAACAGATCCGTCATCATCCAATGCACGTCCTGCAACCATTGTATTCAGATCTGCACAAACCTTTGAAATTCTTAGCCCGGTTATGTACTCTGCTAAATGTGCGGCATGCGTACCAATGTCGCCCATGCTGCCGCTTTTACCCGATTTTTTTGGATCGGTTCTCCAGGCTGCCTGCGCATTTCCTTCGCGTTCGGAAAGTTTACTTAACCAACCTTGCGGGTATTCAACAATTATTTTTCTAATCTTTCCAAGTTCGCCACTTTGGGCCATATGTTTTGCCTGCTTAACCATTGGATAACCTGAATAAGTATGCGTTAGGCATAACATTAAACCTGTTTCCTGTAATTTTTGTTTTAAAGCTTTTGCTTCTTCTAAAGTAAAGGTCATTGGCTTTTCAATAACCACATGAATACCTGCGTCCAGCGCCATCATTGCCGGCGCAAAATGGGCAAAATTTGGGGTAACGATGGTAAGGAAATCAATTCTTTTTTCTGCAGGCAGCGCTTTTTCTTTTGTGATCAATTCTTCAAATGTCAGGTAGGTCCTGTCTGCAGGCAGAAAAAGCTTTTTTCCAGATTCAACAGCTATTTCGGGATTAATACTTAATGCGCCGCAACTAAGTTCAATCAATCCATCCATGTTGGCTGCTATGCGATGAATGGCGCCAATAAAAGCATCGTTACCGCCTCCAACCATTCCCATTCTTAATTTTCTGCTCATAAATTTTTTATTGTAGTTTCTTAATTTTTAAGAAAAAGAGATGCACTCTTTCAATTCTTTTTCAGAATACGATAATTCATATTGTTTTAAAACATCATCGGGAACTCCATTCCATTGGTTTGGTTTGTTGCCTTTGTAATCAATATCTTTTATTCCAATTGCAGATGTATAAAAACCCGTTGCCGTTAGGTTGCGCATTAAATTAAAGAATGAAACACCTTGTTTCATTTCCGGTTTTGCTTTTGCAGGAAAGGCAATATCATCTACTAATTGCAACTGCTGGTTTGAATTACAGGAAACAAAAGCATTTCCAAACCGTTTATTACACTGGATGTCCATCCATCTTAATCCTCCACGCATCGGTGTTTGAAATTCAGGTTTGTCTTTTACAATGAATTCTATAAAGTCCGCAACTTTTGCGTCTGAGGCACTTCCGGAAACTTCGTCTGCGGGTATTATAATATCACTCAGAGCACTGATGGTTGCTAATTCGTGGGGCGTAAAAAAAGTTTCGCTGGTTAATTTTTTATGTTGTGCTATTTCCTCAGGTGCACGATCTATGGTCAGTTCAGTAGGAGCAAGAGGCTCGACAATTTTCTTGTCCTTTGGTTTGCAGGCATCTAAAAGCAAACTTCCTGAAACAGCCCCCAGCGCCATGACTTTAAGCGATTTTCTTCTATCCATTTTTTAAATTTTCAATCAAAAAAGATATTTGACTCTAAATAAAAATCGAGCAATTCTTTCAACTAAGCATTTCCTTTTTTCATCTGGCTAATTATATATTCTGATGTTCTCATTGATAAAGCCAGAATGGTCCATGTAATATTTTTATCGGCCTGCGAAACAAATGCAGCACCATCAACAACGTACAGGTTTTTGCAATCATGGGCCTGGTTCCATTTGTTCAATGCCGATTTGCGCTTGTCATTACCCATACGTGCCGTACCACCTTCGTGAATGATTTGACCCGGCGCATTTAATCCATAGTCATTTTCAGGGCCGTCATCATTGCCAGAGGTAATTACTGCACCCATGCCA
>JAKFCI010000054.1:0-8055 GCA_036676725.1 Chitinophagaceae bacterium | reverse complement strand
CGGGTCATGAAGAAAGCAATCTGCAGCTCTGTATCAATTCACATACCTATATAGCCGATGATTCGCAAAAGGCCAGCGATGAGTTTTACCCGCCCTATGCCGAAGTAATGGGACGAATTGGAAAGGAAAGGGGATGGTCCGGGATGAACCGGCAGCAATTTGATGCAGCCACTTCGCCGCAAGGCGCCTTGCTTGTCGGCAGTCCGCAACAGGTGATCGATAAGATCTTGTTTGAACACAGTTTGTTCGGGCATACCCGTTTTTTAGCACAAATGAGCATTGGCGCTATGCCGCATAAACAAATCATGCATTCAATAGAATTATTGGGCACCCAGGTAGCACCTGCAATAAAAAAATATACTACAGCAAAAAAAGAGATGGGGTTATCATAATAAAAACCCTGCTGAACAACAAAAGCTGAACAGCAAGGAATAAGTTTTATAAGTACGAAATCGGGAGTTTTATAGGGGTAAGCTATCTTTTCTCATGGTTGTGTCGGTCGTTACCATGGTGGTGTCTGTTCTAACCATAGTCGTATCAATGGTAGTGGTAGTGGTTACAACAGTATCACTTTCGGTATTGGTAGTCGAGGGTTCTGGTGTGGAGCATGCAACAACTGTAAGTGCAATACCCATCATTAACAATAGATGCTTCATAAATTGATTTTGTGCGTTTAAAATAATTGAAGGCCTAAATGCAATAATTCAACCACACTTTCATTTAACCCCTTTTTTTACAATCCTTTTAAATAGTATCTATAGATTATTCAACTCCAATTTTCACCAATCACAAAGAAAGGAATATTGCGGAAGCGTAGCATTTTAATTGAAAGCGTGGTTGAACAGTAAAAGCCACTTCCTTAATCCTCAGAACGACCCCTCAATGCTTCTTCAATTTTTTCCCGGCTGTTGCCCACTTCTTCAATTACACGACGTACATGTTCTGGCTTAACCTTAAATTTTTCAGCCAGGTGCTGTACTTCGTATTCTTCGTTTGCTGCTACTCTCGAACGGTCACGTCCGTCGCGCATGTCTTTATTATCTGCCATAATTGTTTTTTTATTGAACAATAAAAAAAATGGGCCAAGCAATCACCCTTTCATTTCTATAAACTATTTTTTGCAGAAAACGGCTCGCACCTGCCAGGAATTACTCTTTATCACTCGATATTTATAAAGACGCTTTTTATAGCAGTGGAGTTTTTTTGCCCCTATATAAGAACTTATTTTTACTTTGTGCCTGCCAATACTATGCAAAACATCATTACTACAATGGGTAGCCACAATTTGGCGAATCGCTTCATCCTGTCAATTCAGCAAGCATGCCCGCGACAACAATAAAAAATTATAGCATCATAGCCTTTGTGGCTTTAGGAGGCATTATGCTCATCGCTTCTGTTTGGGGTACTTTTTTGCGCCAGATGAAAAGCGATAAAAAACAAACCATTGAAGCCGCTGTACAGCGAAATGCAAACCTGGCGGTGGCTTTGGAACAATATGCCATTCGTACCATTCAAAATGCCGATGGTGTGTTGCAATTGGTTTTGCTGGAGTGGGAACGATCGGGTGATAACACGGACCTGGAAAAACTCATCAAACACGGGGCGATCAACAAAGAATATTTTACGGGTGTTACCATAACCAATAAAGACGGTGAAGTAATCAAAGCAAGTTTCAAGCTCAATCCCCTGTTTAAAAATAACGTAAAGAATTTACCCGGTTTCATCTATCACCATCAAAATATAAATGGTGGTTTGTACATTGGTCCTCCTGTACATTCGCCTACCTTAGGCATTGCCCTGTTACCCATTGCACGAAGGATCAATGATGGAAAAGGTAATTTTTCAGGCGTGGTTACGGTGCTGATTAAACCTTCCACCTTTACTTCTTTTTATGCAAACGCAAACCTTCGTCCCAACGATATTATTTCTTTTGTTTCGCCAAAAGGCATTACGTATGCAAGGCGTACCGGCACAAAAGAAAGCTGGGGCGAAAACATCAGCAAAAGCCCACTCTATAAGCACCTGGCTACAAATGAAGTAAACAATTATTTTGCACCTGATGCCATTCGCAACATCCCAACTTTTTTCAGTTACCGTAAATTAAAAGATTACCCAATCATTGCTACTGTTGGGTCTTCACGCAGCGACATCCTGGAACATTATTACCAGCGAACATCTATCGACCGCCGGTATACAATTGGCATTACCGTGCTGATCTTTTTATTTTCTGTGTTGGTAGGCATGGTGTTATTAAACCGGAAATCAAGCCTTCAAAAAATTAAAGAAAGTGAAACTAAATACCGCTCCATTTTTGAAAACAGCCAGGAAGCCATATTCCTGATGCATCCAAATGGTAAAATAATCACCACAAACCCGGCAGCCTGCAAGGCTTTTGCCATGTCGGAAAAAGAGATCTGCAAAAAATCTTTTTTAGAATTGGTAGACCAATCAGAAGAGCAGCCAACAACACAATTTATCGACCAGTTAATTGCTGAAAAAGGGAATAAAGAAGTTTATTTCCTGCAAGGGAATGGTTCGCATTTTATTGGTGAAGTTGTTGCCTCGAAACATACCGATGCGGAAGGCAACCAGCGCTGCATTGTGATCGTACGTGATATTACCGAACGCAAGCGCATGGCCGAAAAATTATTTACCGAACAACAACGCTTCCAGTTAAAAGTAACCGAACAGGTAATTATTGCACAGGAAAGAGAAAGAGAAGTAATTGGCCGTGAACTGCATGATAATGTAAACCAGGTATTAACCACGGTAAAACTTTACCTGGATATGGCGATGACCAATAAAGAAACACGTGACCTGCTGATACCTAAAAGCATTCACCACGTAGTGCAAAGCATCAACGAAATCCGCAACCTTTCCCGAGATCTTTCGGCACCTACGCTGGGCACCCAATCGCTGGTTGATTCTTTATCTGCTTTGGTTGAAGTCGTTGAATCATCAAGTGGCTTACAAATTAATTTCACCCATAATACCGAAGCTTCTTTAAACAAAGACCAAAAACTAGGCATTTACCGCATTGTACAGGAGCAATTGAATAACGTCATCAAGCATGCCAATGCTACCGAAGTTCAATTATCACTGGTACAGTCAGGCAATAAAATGCAACTGACCGTTAAAGACAATGGTCGTGGCTTCAACACCACTTTACACCGCAGTGGAATTGGCATCAATAACATCATCAGCCGGGTTAAAGTATTTAATGGATCGGTGCGCATTGAGGCAGCGCCAGCCAAGGGCTGTACCTTACATGTTTCTATCCCGGTGCAAGCATCTAATACAGATGAAAATGGACAAGAAACGGATTCATCCCTTCCTTCAATTGACCGCACAAATCTTCAATAAATCGAATATGAACTTTTTGGGATAATTGTTGTATTGGTATAGTTCTTTATCGAAAAGCTATATGCGGTTTGATACTGATGAGGCCTATCTTAGCTAATCCTTAACCTTTACTAATGGAAGATGAAATAATAGCCCGGGAAAACTATTTCCATGGTGGTGGCACGATGGGCGAAATGATCCGATCCAAAGACTGGAGTAGCACTTCACTTGGCGACCCAGTTACCTGGCCCATAAACCTCCGCAATTCAGTTAGTCTTCTTTTGAATTCACAGTTTGCCATGTTCATCTGGTGGGGACCGGATATGATCACTTTCTACAATGATGCCTATATGCAAATGTTGGGGAAAAAACACCCGGATTCTTTAGGCAGTAAAGGTTTTGAAGTTTGGGAAGAGATCTGGCCAGATTTGAAACCACTGGTAGATAAGGTAATGATCGATAAAGAATCGGTTTTGCTGGAAGATATGCTCCTCTATGTAAAACGTTATGGCTATACAGAACCTACTTATTTTACCTATTCATACAGCCCCGTTCTTGATGAAAGTGGCGAGGTAGAAGGCCTGTTTGCCGTTGTTACTGAAACCACCCAAAAAGTTATTGGTACAAGGAAGATCCTGGAAAGCGAACAAAACTTTAGAAACCTGGTGACCGAAGCCCCAATTGCCATTTGTATTTTAACAGGTGAAGATTATATAGTTGAGATGGCCAACGAAGTCATGCTCCAATTTTTAGGCAGAACCAAAGACATTATTGGCCAGCCCCTTTTAGCGGCTTTGCCCGAAGCGGATATGCAAGGCTTAACAAAGGTGTTAGATCATGTTCGTCAAACAGGCGAATCTTTCTCCAAACCCGTTTACCCGGCGGAGTTATTGATCGATGGTGTTCGGGAAACCCGCTACTTCGATCTTATTTTTAAACCCCATTATAAAAATGCCGATTCTTCTGAAGTTACTTCCATTTTTTGCGTAGCCCACAATGTAACAGAAGAAGTATTGATCCGCCGCCAACTGGAAGAAAATGAAAGCGACCTGCAACGACGGGTAGAAGAAAGAACCGCCGACCTCAACCAACAAAGAACATTTATTGAAAGTATTCTCGATGCCTCTTTTAACGGCATCTATTCATTAAAAGCGGTCCGGAACCAGGAGGGAATCATCACCGATTTTCATTATTTATTCGCTAATAAAAATATTGCGAACCTGGTTAACCTGCAACCCCAGGAAATGATCGGTGCATCCATGCTGCAACTGATACCGGAAAATAAAAACAATGGTTTTTTTGACCTGTTTTGCCGTGTTTTACAAACAGGCAAACCCGTACAGGACGTAACCCATTTTGTAACGCAGAACATTGATAACTGGTACGACTATGTCATTGTGCCCATCGATTCGGATACAGTAGTGGTAACCACGCAAGACATCACGAAAAATAAATTAGCCTCAATACAAATAGAAGAACAGCGCAACCTGCTCGATAATATCATGAAGCATTCGCCAAGTGGTATTAGTGTTACAGAAGTCATTCGCAATAAAGAGGGTACGGTAATAGATGGCAGAACTTTAATTGCCAACGAGATCTCCGAAAAGTTTACCGGTATTCCTTTAGCAAAGATGTTGCATAATACTGTTGCGCAAAACGATCCTGGCGTGATCGATAGCCCGCTCTTTCAACAAGCTGTACATACTTTAAATACAGGCGTACCTTTTATCATGCAATACTTTTTGCAAGGCGCTGGTCGCTGGCTGGAACTTTCTGTTGCCCGCATGGACAAAGACCGCCTGATCAATGTATTTACCGATGTCACCGCAACAAAAACGGCCGAACTGGAAATAGTCAACTCTATAGAACGACTGGCTGGCGTGTTCAATGCAGCGCAATCGGGCATGTTTACTTTTGCCCCGGAATTCAACGAAGAGGGAGAGCTCATCGATTTCCGCTTTGTGATTACCAACGCCAATTTTGCTGCCTATGTAAACCAAACCCCCGAAGGATTGAAGGGCGAATTAGGCAGCACCTGGTTTCCAAGCTACATGGAAAACGGCGTTTTCGACATGTATAAAAAAACCTTCTTAACCGGTGAAACACAAAGGCAAAACATTCATTACAATGCCGACGGGCTTGATGTTTACCTTGACCTGATGAGCACCAAGATCATGGATGAAGTGCTGGTTACTTTTACCGACTATACCGAATTGAAATTAACGCAGACTCAACTGGAGCAGCACATTGAAGAACTCAAACGCTCCAACGCCAACCTCGAAGAATTTGCACATGCTGCTTCGCACGACCTTAAAGAACCCATTAGGAAAGTACAGGTTTTTTCCGACCGGTTAAAAAGCAGCTTTAACCAGCTAACCGAAGAACAACAGAATCTATTTGGCCGTGTAGACGACGCCGCCCAGCGTATGAGTTTATTGATCGATGACCTGCTCGACTATTCGCATGTAAGCATGGGTGTGGAAATGCTGGAAGAAATAGACCTGAATGAAAAACTGGAAACCGTGATCAGCGACCTGGAAATTGCCATACAGGATAAAGACGCTTCCATTAAGGTTGACCCGCTGCCCACCATTAAAGGGCACAGGCGGCAGTTGCAGCAACTCTTTCACAACCTCATTCAAAATGCGCTCAAGTACAGCAAGAAAGATGAAGCGCCGCACATTTCCATTACTTCAGAAAAAATAAAAGGGCGTGAAGCTTCCTTTACCCTGCCTTTTGAAAACAACAACCATTATTACCACCTGATACAGGTAAAGGATAATGGCATAGGTTTCGACCAGGAATATGCCGAACGCATTTTTCAAATGTTCCAGCGCCTGCATGGCAAAAGCGAATACAACGGGTCGGGTGTGGGGCTTGCCATTGTGCGCAAAGTAGTGCAAAACCACAACGGACACATTGCCGCCGAAAGCGTACAAGGCCAAGGTGCTACCTTTAAGATCCTTTTTCCGGCAGAATAAAGGGTAAAAAAAGAACAACGCTTTTACATGAAAGCTGTAAAACATTATACCGAACTTATTGACGAAGCCGAAGCCATGGAAGCCGAAGGCGAATTAAAAAAGGCCGCTGCTTTGTACGAGTCGGCGCTCAAACAAAAGCCTTTCCACGAAAAGCCTTACGACAGGTTAATGACCATTTACCGCAAACTAAAGGACTATAAAAAAGAAGTGCAAACCATTGACAAAGCTCTTGCCCTTTTTAAAGAACACTACGATAAAAAAGCCGCTCCCTTTTCCGGCAAAGACAAAGTGGGCCAGTTAAGCAAACAACTGTTGGCTTCGGTAACGGGCAACCCTAAACGCACTTCTTACACCACTTACCCCGAACCCATTCCCCGCTGGACCGTTCGAAAGAACAATGCAGAAAAAAAGATCAAGTAAAGGCCCATTTAGGTAACAGGCGCCATTGCTACTATTCAACACCGGTTGCGTCGCACACTTGTACGGCAACAATTGCTTCTACATTTAGATCATCTTCAAACCAACATGAGCAAACATTCAAAACAATGCGGAAAGCATTCCGTGTTTCCTTCCCCGTTAACACTCCGAGTAATCCGGGTGAAAGGTGCCGTTTACCGCTACAATAGATGCAAGCGTGATCTTCATTCCATTATCCATTTCAATAAAAGGCTGCGCTGCACTTGTATTGATGGAAGTGATCAAACCTTCGGTATGGGTGATGCCATTATTATCTACCAATAAATTAACCCTACTCTTTGTATTGAATAATTGCTGCAGCAATGGAAGGAAAGTATCGTTTTTATTTATCGTTTCCCGTATATCCATATGCGATGTTTTAAGACGTTATGATTTAACCTCTTTGCACATAGTTTTGATCATCGTCTTCAACCGTATTTATTCTTTCAAAAACCTTATGCACTACAGCATCGCAATACACAAGGTTAAAAGAATAGACTTCGGTACGGGTATAAAAATGTTCTATTTTTTCCTGGAGCAATGTCTTGGCCCTGTTCAACCGAACCTTAACGTTGGTTGGTGTAATGTCTAAAAGGGCAGCCGTTTCTGCTATTGAAAAACCTTCCACTTCCCTGAGTACAAATACCGTCCGGTAAATAAGGGGAATACTTTGAATGCATTTCTCCAGTATCAATGACAGCTCGTTATTCAGGGTTGTATTTTCCTTTATATGGCGATGCATAAATTCGTTATTTATCAATTGATCTTGTTCGGCCGGGAACTCCTTTTTAAAATAGCCATGCTTTAGTTTATAAAGACATTTATTGATCATGATCCTGGAGATCCATGTTTTGTAAGTTGCACGTCCTTCAAATTTTGAAAGTTGCGTATAAGCAACAACGTGGGTGTCCTGCATCAAATCTTCTGTGTCCTGGTGGTTAAAGCCATAGCTCCTGGCTATTTTATACAAGGTTGGATTGTACCGGCGGATCAAAATTTCAAATAAAGCTTTATCGCCTTCAAGTATCTTTTGAATAACAGCATGGTCGGAATTGACTTCAATATGATCGGCTAGAATTTGCATTTTTTGCTCCTTTAAATTTAACTCATTTATTTGGCTTCGTTAGGAAGCGTCCTTATGCCATTTCGCCATAAACGGCTGCTTTTTTACCCTCATTTCAACGCCTTATAAGCGTACCAGGGTTTTGGTGCTTACCAGTTTATCGTCGGCAATGATGCTGTATTTATACACGCCTTTTTTAAAGCCATTGGTATT
>JAKFCI010000053.1:0-1672 GCA_036676725.1 Chitinophagaceae bacterium | reverse complement strand
AGTTTGCATCTGTAAATTGGAGTGCCATAATTTATATCCTTTTAATTTTTTTTGAATGAAGGGACAAATTTAAGCCCATTCCTGTTAATCTGATGTTATGTCATTATCCACAGCTGTTCACAAGTAAAAATCGGTACGATGTACTACAAGTTTGACAGTTAAAATGGCTTTAACTGCTGATTTTTCACTATTCATCAGTAAGATTCAGAAGGAACGATCTGTAAAAACTAACGAAGAATAGGTTAAACAAACCTCCGGGGTTTCTGAAACCCCGGAGGTTTTTCTTATAAAGACAAACTTGCCAGCTTAATTGTTTTTGCTTTATTATCTGCCCATGCAAAGAATAATTTATCACCAGCTTTGGTCATTTGCGGAAAACCGCTTGATCTTGAATCGGAAGATTCAGCAATTACGATTGGCTGTCCTTTTGAACCATCAGCATTTACTTTTATTGCTTTAATGGTTGATCCTTCCATCCAGCTAAGCATTGCAGTTTCTTTATCGAGCATCACCACATCAACCCGGCCAATTGCTTTTCCTTCATCAATATGGATGGGTGTTTTAAATGTAGCACCACCATCTTCTGAAAAAATAATCTTTACCTGCGCTTTATTTTCTTTCATGGAAAACCATGCAATTGCTAAGTTATTTCCAACAGCATCGGCTCTAGGTCCGTTTACCGGGCAACCTGCAATTTTCCATTCGTCGGGGAAAATAGTTTTGGGTTGCGTCCATTCGCCATTCACAAAACGTACGATGGACATATCCCTGATCTCTTCATCTGAACGATCTCTGTAAACAACAACAGGTCCGTTATCTGTAATGGCAATGGTTGTTTGGCAGCAATCACATATTCTTCCGTCGAGTTCCCATTCTTTTGTTTTTGTTCCTTTCTTGTCAAGCAGTGCTGCTCTTAATGTCATTTCACCATGATGTCCTTCATGGCTGCTGTGATCTCCTTCCATGGCTGTTTTTCTTCCATCGAGCCATGCTGCAATAAACTGATCATTATAAGGCGTGATAGAAACAAAACCATGTTCAGCTTTTTTACCATCATCATGTAAGGTGGTTGGCTTTCCCCATGTTTTACCTGCATCTGCAGATGCAACCAATTTAATATCGTAGGTAAATTTTGCTGTATCACTTTTTTCTAAAAAATGTGCAAGCATATTGCCGGCTGCATCAGAAGATACAACAGGGTAATCGGCCCAGTTTACAAACCAGTTGTTGCCGGAGCTGATTGTAACAGGTGTTGTCCATTGATCATTTACCAGTGTAGAAAAATGCAGCGATGATTCTTTTCCTTTTTTCTGCACCCATGAAAGATGAACGATCCCTTTTGCATCAGTAAATAAATAAGGTTCTGCACATGAATCAGCAGTAGGAGAGGGTAGTGTTGCTAATTCCCCGGTTGTTTTTGTTTCGTTCTTTGTGTCTGCACATGATGCAAATACAACCAGTAGCGAAAGGACAGTTATTAGTTTATTCATGTTGTTTTCCTGCATTAATAATTAAGTCAATATTGTTTTTGCTATCCCATTTTCTGTAACCCATTTCTGAGAAAACAAGTTTTTTGTTTGGGTTGAAAATATAAGTTGTTGGCAAGGCCATAATATTTAAGTGCTCCAGGTTTTCTACTCTTACATAATGAAAATCGTACGACTGCTTTTTT
>JAKFCI010000052.1:0-5558 GCA_036676725.1 Chitinophagaceae bacterium | reverse complement strand
CTCGCTTTGCAACGATTTTCCATTATAAATCTCACGCAGCTTTTTTGCATTTTCAACATCATCCTGCGAATAATCATTTGACAAAACGTTCCCGTTTTTATCTTTCGCTTCCTGTGATGTTATCGGATCGTGAAGCAAGCGGTACAATTTTGTTCCCGGCCTGTCCGATACCAGTTTTGCCAAAGCATTCGAGTCTGCCAACGGAAGATCCATTACACGGGCAACATCTTTAATGCTCATTTTAGCCGCCATCGTACCATAAGTTACAATTTGCGCTACCTGGTTCTTTCCATATTTTTCAACTACGTAGTCAATCACTTTTTGCCTTCCTTCATCATCAAAATCGGTATCTATATCCGGCATTGATTTACGATCGGGATTCAGGAAACGCTCAAATAGCAAGTTGTATTTAATAGGGTCGATGTTGGTTATGCCAATGCAATAAGCAACTACGCTACCTGCTGCGGAACCACGACCCGGTCCTACAAAAACTCCTAAATCACGACCAGCTTTGATAAAATCACCTACAATTAAAAAGTAACCGGCAAAGCCCATTGTTTTAATGGTGAACAATTCAAAGTCTATTCGTTCGCGGATGTCCTCGCCAATTTCGCTGTACCTGTTTTTGGCGCCTTCGTAGGTAATGTGTTTTAAATATTCCCACTGGTTCAGGTTACTATCACTGTGTGTTTGAAATTCTTTTGGAATAGGGAAGGCGGGAAGTAGAATGTCTCTTTTTAAATTCAATAATTCAACCTTGTCAACAATTTCATTTGTATTGTCGATGGCTTCAGGCAGGTCCGAAAACCGCGAGATCATTTCTGAAGTTTCCTTGAAATAAAACTGGTCGTTCGGAAAAGCGAAACGCTTGTCTTTCATGCTCACATCATCATCTGCAAATTCACGCATGGCAGGCGTTGCCACTTTTTCGCCAGTATTGATGCAAAGCAAAATATCATGCGCATTAAAATCGGTTTGGTCTACATAATGCGAGTCGTTTGATGCAATGATTTTTACCCCGTACTTACGTGCAAATTTTATAAGCACCAGGTTTACTTTATCCTGGTCGGCCATTCCATGACGCTGGAATTCAACGTAAAAATCTTCACCAAAAAGGTCAAGCCACCATTTGAATTCTTTTTCTGCATCAGCTTCGCTTTTGCGCATAATTGCCTGCGGCACCATAGCACCCAAACAACAGGTTGTGGCAATCAATCCTTCGTGGTATTGTACAATCAGTTCTTTATCGATCCTTGGATATTTTCCATACAAGCCTTCCATGTAACCAAGCGAAGTCAGTTTCATGAGGTTTTTATAACCAACTTCATTTTTTGCTAAAAGAATCTGGTGAAAACGCTGGTCCTTTTCATCTTTTGTAAAAGACTTGCGGTGCCGGTCAACAGCAACATAAAATTCGCAACCTACAATTGGTTTAACTTTCGGTTTGCCGTGCTCATCCAGGTTTTTATATGCTTGCGAAACAAAGTCAAAAACGCCAAACATGTTTCCATGGTCGGAAATGGCAAGTGCGGGCATGCCATCCTTAATGGCCTTTTTATATAGAGAAGAAATGGAGGCGGCCCCATCTAAAAGCGAATATTGGGTATGAACGTGTAAATGCGAAAACTTCATTTAATATCTCCTTGATATACAGTGTGTTAAATAGAATTGGGACGGAATGGAAGTGCAATTTACACCAGTTAATGGCAATAAACCACACTAATTAACGTTGATATTACTCCACATTTTGTGGTAAATTGTCTATTATTGCAATCAACCCGTTATCCACCTAAAAAAAAGCCACATGGTAAAAAACATCCTGACCTCTATAACCATTGTGATCTTCCTGGGATCATTTAGCAGTGTAGCTGCTCAAAAAAATAATAAATCCAATCCAAAATTTATTGATGACATCGAGATCAGCATGTTCATGCCTGCGGCTTCTGAATCGGTAGTAAAAGCGAAAGGTCCCGCTTTTGAAACTAGTGATCATTATTACATTGAAGACAAATCCGTTGAAGTAGAAAATTCTAAAATTGAAAAAGCTTCTTCCTTACAATTCAAATATTCTCTTTTATTAAATACTGAAGTGGAGCAGGTTAAAAACCTTGAACTTTTTTCGCTAATTGACGAATGGTTTGGTACACCTTACCGTATGGGTGGCGAATCGAAAAACGGGATTGATTGTTCTGCCTTTGTGCAGGTGATCTATGCCGGGTTATTTGGTATTTCGGTTCCGCGTACCGCAAGAGAGCAATATAAAGGAACCCGCAAAATTTCCCGTACAGAAATTAAAGAAGGGGATCTGGTTTTCTTTAACACAACCGGAGGCGTTTCTCACGTGGGTGTATATCTGCAGAACAATAAATTTGTTCATGCATCTTCATCCGGTGGTGTAACCATTTCTGACCTTTATGATAATTATTGGGCTAAGCGTTTTGTTGGTGTTGGACGCCATGAAAGCCTTCCCAATAACAATACTTTTTTCTCACAGCCTTAATTTCTTCCTGACTGTTAGTAAAACCGGTTGTATATCTGGTGATACTTTAAAGTAGAACGCACTGGTAACAAAAATCACAACAAAGAATATCGTTCTAACGATCATTCCTGTCCATCCATCTAACCCTTTAAACATATAATAAGTAAGGGTGAAACAGGTAATGCCATGTGCCAGCACCCAGGCGGTATTCAGGGTAAATGGTTGCAGGTTAAATTTTCTTTTTAAGAAGATGACCCGGATGGCGTTATAGATAATATAAGCTAAAAGGTTAGACCAGGCCGAACCAATGATGCCATAATTTTTTACGAGGTAAATGTTAAGCGGTACCGCAAGTAATAATAGGATGATGCCGCTAAAAAAATCAAAGCGCCAATGCGTTGAGGTTGCAATGATTTGCCCGTTAACCCCGGTGCCCATGTCGATGATATTTTTTAAGGCAAGAAAAAATACCACCCATTTTCCTTCATTAAATATGGGGTTTGCGTCCAGAGCTGTAATTGCATTATCGTAATTCACCCAAATCAGCGAAAAGATAAAGATCGAAACAAGCAAAAGGTTCAAGCTCGAACGTTTATAAATTCGATCAATTGTAGCCATGTCTTTTTCTTTCCAGGCACGTGATAGCGCAGGTATGGTGGTAGAAACCAGGCTGCGTTGCGGCACCTGGATGACATTTGCGAGGTAAGAACTAAAATCGAAAACCGCCCCGTATTTTAATCCCTGGAAAGAAGCGATGGCAAAGAAGTCAACGCTTTGAGCGCCGATACCGACTAATGTTCCGCCATAAACATAAACCATAAGCGTTAGCATTTTCTTCCAAAACTTTTTGGTGACCCTGCTTATTTCGGTAACCAAATGAAACTTATTGAGTTTGATAAGGTAAGCCAGCAACGCCAAGAAACTAAAAGCGTATAAAAGTGAAAACAACTTGATAAAAAGATCGAAATTCTTACCCGTTACAATAAAAACCACAATCAGTACGGTGGTTGAAATTCTAAAGCCCGCCTCTTTTAAAAAATTAGGTAGAACTGCTTTTCCAATGCTCCAGGCATAGGCTTCCAGCAAAGAAAAAAAGAGGAGAAAAAAAGTAAAAGGAAAAATCCAGTAATAATATTTTAGAATAAGTGGCGATTTCTCAATGAATTTTTTTACCACTATACCTTCAAATAAAATACCGGCGCCGGCGGTAAGAAGAAAGCCAATGAGTGCTACAACTAGGGCAATGGTCAGCAAGTCGTTCTTTTCCTGCTTTGCAATATTGTCTTTATAATAGGGATAAAATTTATAGAAAACAGAAGCAAGCCCGAAGCCCGCAAATCCATAAAAAAATTGCCCCATAACAATAAAGGCTCTTGTCAAGCCATATTGTTCGGGTGTGAAAAGCCCATCCTTAATAAACAGGTAGGTATTTAATGCGCCGAAAGCAAAGCCAATATAAATGAGCAGGGAAGAAATGATACTTTGCCTGCGGATGGAACTCATGCAGTAAAAATAGGGAAAGTGCAGGGTCAAGCCAATCGTTACCCCTTACTTAGTTAATCGTCTTTTTTTACCCTGATATAAAAATTGGGATCAGCGTCGATTTTTAATGCTGCTCTTTTGACCATTTTTATTTTTTGGGTAGCAGTTGTAGGCCTTATCCATTGTCCATTATTTAATTTAACCGGCATGTTAAAACCTTCAATCACATCATCCCATTTATATTTTAAAACATCGCCATCAACATCCAGCTCTAACTGCGGAATTTTGGTGGTGCGTAAATATTGGTCAAATATTTTTGAAAGATCTATGCCACTTTGCTTGCTGATGTAATCTTCTACTTGTTTGGAAGTAACCGTTTGATGAAAAAAGGTTTTGTTTAAACCTCTTAAGATCTCCCTGAATTTTTTATCGTCATTAATGATTTGCCTGATGGTGTGAATAAGATTTGATCCTTTATAATACATGTCGCCGCTGCCTTCTTTATTTACACCATAAGTTCCAATGATATTGCTTTTGTTGCCGATGTTCTTTCTAATGCCTTGCACATATTTGTTGGCATCGTCTTTATTAAAATGGTATTCTGTAAACAATACTTCTGAGTAGGAAGTAAAGCCTTCATGCACCCACATATCGGCAATGTCGTTGGAAGAAATGTTATTGGCAAACCATTCGTGACCCACTTCATGAACAATGATAAAATCCCATTTTTTACCAACGCCGGTGCCCGAAAGGTCTCTTCCTAAATAGCCGTTTTCAAATTTATTTCCATAAGCTACGGCGCTTTGGTGTTCCATACCAAGGTGTGGGGATTCAACTAATTTAAAATCATCTTCATACCAGGGGTAGGGACCAAACCAGTATTCAAATGCTTTTAGTGTCATTGGCGCTTGTTTAAATTGTGCTTTGGCTTTTTCTAAATTGTAATCAAGCACCCAATAGCTGCAATTGAGATTTCCTTTTTCTCCTTTATACGTTTCGGAAAAGTTGACATATTTACCAATATAAGGCACCAGGTTATAACTGTTGATCGGGTTGGTCACTTGCCATTTATAGGTCATCATTCCTTCGCTGTAGCTTTTTTTGCCAATTAATTTACCATTGGCAACCGCAACTAATGTATCCGGAACGGCAATATTTAAAATAGCGCCTGAATCAGGTTCGTCGCTTTGGTGGTCTTTACAAGGATACCAGGCAGAAGCGCCAAGTCCTTGCACTGCTACGCTCATCCACGGTCTTCCTTTTGCATCTTTTTTCCAGATCCATCCACCATCCCAAGGTGCATTTTTAGCAATCCGTGGCTTACCATTATAAACTGCAGTAATGGTATAGATATTTCCTTTTTTTAAAGCCTCAGGAAAAGTTATATAATAAACATTGCCCTCTCTTTCCATTGTGAGGTCACCTTTTTCCCAGTAAGCCCTTTCTATTTTCATGGGTTCCTGCAAGTCGACCTGCATTTTATTACCCGGTTCTAAAACTTTAAAACGGATCTCTGTTTTTCCTTCAATTATTTTTGTATTGTAATCGGGGTTAACACCAACAGTATAATGAAGCACATCCCACCATGCCCGCTCCG
>JAKFCI010000051.1:0-3117 GCA_036676725.1 Chitinophagaceae bacterium | reverse complement strand
ATAGGTTGTTGCGGAACAGCTGGCTGTGCAACACCGCTTAAAAAATCATCTGAAACAACAAAAGACACGAGGTATGAAGAAGTGGTTTAGTAATAACGGGCTCTATATTATCGGGGCCGTATTGGGTGCTGTCGCGGGGTATTTATATTGGCAACAAATAGGATGTGTAAGCGGCACTTGTGCCATTACCTCCAAGCCTTTAAACAGTACACTATATGGCGCTGTAATGGGTGCCTTACTGCTTGGACTATTTAAAAAAGAAAATAAAAAACAGGAACAAAAATCAGGACAATGACATTTAATGAAATCATACAATCGGATAAACCTGTATTGGTAGATTTTATTGCCGAATGGTGCGGGCCTTGCAAAATGATGGCGCCCGTGCTTAAAGAAGTAAAAGCAACCATTGGCGATACGGCCACCATTATAAAAGTAGACGTAGATAAAAGCCCGCAGGCGGCAAATGAATACCAGGTACAGGGGGTGCCAACATTTATACTATTTAAAAATGGTAAGCCGTTATGGAGAAATAGTGGCGTCATTCCTAAAACAAAATTGATAGAAGTAATAAAAAATTTCACCGATAAAAATTAATACCATGAGCTTTTTAAAAAATTTATTTGGCGGCGAAAAAACCGCAGATCTAAAATCGATTATTGAACAGGGCGCTTTTTTAGTAGATGTAAGAGAACCAGGTGAATATGCAGGCGGCACTGCTAAAGGCGCAGTTAATATTCCTTTAGGAAGTGTAGCTGCAGAATTGGATAAATTCAAAGGCAAAGAAAATATTGTTGTTTTTTGCCGCAGTGGTAATCGCAGTGGACAGGCAAAAACCATCCTTGAGCAAAATGGTTTTAAAAACGTAATAAACGGTGGATCCTGGGAAGAAGTAAACCAGTTTATTAAATAAGAATTTATTTTAAATTTAAAAAGCCTAAAACTTCTAATATAAACCTACATGGAAAGTTTAAAAATATTAATTCCAACCGACTTCTCTGTGCAGGCGGAGTTTGCTTACCTGATGGTAAAAAAGCTGGGAGAGAAAATACCTGTTGCTATTCATTTCCTGCATGTAATGAATGTGCCTGATACGGTAACGATGGATAGCAACGGCAATATTCAAACCTGTGGGGAAATTGATGTAAACTATGTGGTAAAGCAAAAAGAAATTGCGGAGCGCAAACTGGCTGAGTTGAAAAGTATTTACGGCAACGATATTCAAACCCATTTTGAATTAGGTAAAGTAACAGATGGTATTTTAAATTTTGCTGAGAAACATCTTTTCGATTTGATTGTGATGGGAACGAAAGGTGCATGGGGCTTAAAGGAAAAGCTGTCTGGCTCAGAAACACAAATCATTGCCCGCAAATCTAAAATCCCGTTACTATCATTAATGTGCGACCGCTCTGACCTGGAAATACAGAACATTTTGCTGGTACACAATTTCAATAACCCTGCTAATGAAGATCTGCAGGTGATTCATAAACTGGTTAAAGCATTTAATACTAAAATTCATTTGCTTCAAATTACTTCTGGTAAGGTAGATGTTGAAAAAGCTGGAGTAGAAGCCAATATGAAAAAATTTGCAGCGCTGAATAACCTAACCAACTACGAGTGTCATTTAATAAATGATGCAGATGTTGAAAAAGGCGTGGTGCATTTTAACCAAATGAGCAACATGGATATGATATGCATTGGCACACATGGAAAGGGCGGCTTATTTCATCACAGTGCAACTGAAAAGCTGATCAACCATCTTTTTAAACCCATTATTTCATTTCACATAAATTAATATAAATAAGTAGATGAGAGAGTTTATAACACAAACCTGGTCCTGGTGGTTTTCAGGTACGCTGATAGCAGCCATCATGTTTTTTCTTTTATACTTTGGCCAGTCCTTTGGTTTTTCTTCCAACTTAAGAACCATTTGTGCTGCAGCAGGCTTAGGTAAAAAAACAAAGTTTTTCGATTTTAACTGGAAGGCACAAACGTGGAACCTGGTATTCCTGGTGGGCGCCATCCTTGGAGGATTTATAGCCAGGCAATTTTTGTCAACAGATGTGCCGGTAGAAATTTCGCAGGCCACCATAACTGATTTAAGCAAGCTTGGAATAGGGGCACCTACATCGTTACAACCAGCCGAACTTTTTAGCTGGGATGCAGTTCTTACCATTAAAGGATTTCTTGTTTTAGCGATGGGCGGTCTAATGGTAGGCTTTGGATCCCGTTATGCAGGCGGCTGCACTTCCGGGCATGCCATCAGCGGATTGTCAGATCTGCAAGTGCCATCCCTCATTGCTGTTGTTGGATTTTTCATTGGTGGACTGGCAATGACTTTCTTCATTCTTCCATTAATATTTTAAGTGTATGAAATTTACAAAGTTTTTATTGCTCGGTGTTGTCTTCGGTATTGTAATGGCTAAGTCAGAAGCCATTTCCTGGTTCAGGATACAGGAGATGTTCCGTTTCCAGTCGTTTCATATGTATGGTATTATTGGTACGGCTGTAGTACTGGGTGTTATTGGCGTAGCACTCATTAAGAAATATCAAATTCGCGACTTTCATGGTAACCCAATTCTGTTTCATCCAAAAGATAAATCAGTTGTGCGCTACCTGGCTGGTGGCACAATTTTCGGGTTGGGTTGGGCTTTAAGCGGTGCCTGCCCCGGGCCAATGGTCGTTAATATTGGTTATGGATTTTTAAGTATGGGTATTGTTTTTCTTTTTGCTTTAGTAGGCACTTATTTATATGGAGTTGTCAAAGCAAGACTACCGCATTAAAAATATCAAACGATGGCACATGACTTAATGAAAGAACCTTCATCTAAGGCATGATTATCTATAAAAAGCGTAAATGATAGTATTACGTAGCTTAAAAAACTACCAAAAACAATTGTTACGCACCTTTGCAAACACGGTTAAGTCAACATGCCCCGGGGAATCACCTGCGAAAATCTTCATCTAGGTAATAATGGATAGCCGGCGCTGTACCTGCAGCATCTTCATTCAATAAACTTTACGATCAAATGATACGAATATTGTTAGCAACCATCGTGTTGCTTATGGTGAATACTATGTATGCCCAGCACCAGGAAATAGGCGATAAGCCAGAAATGT
>JAKFCI010000050.1:0-38263 GCA_036676725.1 Chitinophagaceae bacterium | reverse complement strand
AACTGCATCCTTGCTTCATGTAATAAAGAAAGCACGGTATCATTACCGACATGGCCGCCATAGTTTACATCTGTAATGCGAATTGGGATTGTAGTTGAAAATCTAAAATCCTGGGGCAAGGCAATTTTTATCCGCGGCATCTTTAAGGAAACTAATTTTCTTCCAAAGTTTTAATCATATCAATTAAACCTGCAAAATCACCAGACGGCGAAAGGAGCGTAGCCGACATTTTTTGTTGCATCGATTGAATGTTTTCTTTGCAACGCTCATAATTAATGGCAGCTGTATTTTCTGCACAATTAAAAACATTGTAAGCTTTTTTCGAAAGTCTTACTTCATGACCCTCATCATCCGCCATAGTTACATAGCGGCTTGCAATTTGGCGGGTTGTAGCAGGTGTTTCATTTTGATTTTCTACATCAATTTTTTTATTGTTATTCCCGGTTGCTTTCTCAATTGGTTGAGTAGTTACTGCAGTAGCCGTAGTTTCAGGTGATGCGATGCTTTCGGTATTTGGTACAGAAGTGGAAGATTGAACTACTTCGTTACTTGAAACTTCATCTTTCTTTAAATAAAATACAACCGCAACTGAAGCAATTATAAATACAGAAGCTGCAATTAAATATTTATAGGTTTTAGAAAAACGGTTATGCAATGCCGTTACTTGAGCAGTTTGTGATTGGTTTAAATTTTCCAGCACCGGCAAAATTTCTTTCCATGTTTTTTCAGGAGGAAGTTGCTCGAAATTGTATAATCTTTTTGCAAAAGAAGTATCCTGTTCATCTAAAGCATTATTGATTGCCTCCCAGTTTTTATCGGAAGGTTTTACCTCAAAATGATACAACTTATGTTCTGGCGTGTTGCTCATGGTTTGGGTGCTTTCTTGTATTTTTCAATATGTTTATTTACCAGGTCCTGCAAAATAATTTTTGCCCTTGAAAGTTGAGATTTACTTGTTCCTTCGCTAATACCTAAGATATCAGCTATTTGTTTGTGGGTATAGCCTTCTACCACGTACATGTTAAATACGGTACGGTAACCGGGAGAAAGTTGTTGCACCAGTTTGATAATATCTTTTTCTGCCAGGCTGTCCAAAACAGAAACATATTGCCCTTCAACTGTACTTTCTTCTCTTTCGGTTATGGGTTGCAGGTAAGATTTACGTCTAAAATGCTCAATGGCAGTATTTACAAATATTCTTCGTATCCACCCTTCAAATGATCCTTCGCTTCTAAAGCTATCTATCTTTTTAAAGATCTTTATAAAACCTTCCTGCAGCACGTCCTCGGCTTCCTCTGTGTTTCCTGCATAACGCAGGCATACACCAAACATTTTTGGCGAATAGCGCTGATACAATTCGTATTGCATCTTTCTATCGCCACGAATGCATCCCGCTATTAAGTCGCTGTCGCTAATTATTTGGTTGCTTAAGCCGTTCAATATTATTTGTTTGTTTGTAAAGAGTTCAAAAATACTACCAGTTTGTTAACCGCCTTTTTTCTATGGCTATATTCATTCTTTTCTGCCATTGTCATTTCTCCAAATGTTTTTGTTGCTCCAGCGGGGACAAAAACCGGGTCATATCCAAAACCATTTGTGCCTTTTTGCTCCGGGATGATTTCTCCTTTGCAAATTCCTTCAAATAAAAATTCTTCTCCATCTAAAAGCAGGCAAATTACCGTTCTGAATTGAGCTTTACAATTTTCCTTGCCTTTTAAATTTAGTAACAGCTTATTTATATTATCCTGGAAAGACCTTGTTTCACCTGCATAGCGGGCACTTTTTACACCAGGTGCGCCGTTTAAACAATCTACTTCCAGTCCTGTATCCTCGCTAAAACAATTTTCTCCGGTTAACTTATAAATGGTTCGTGCTTTTTCCTTTGCATTCTCTTCTAATGTATCATAGGGTTCAGGTATATCAATATCAATACCGGCATCTTTTAATGTTACAATAGAAATGTTTTGAGGAACAACTGATTTGATTTCTTCGACTTTATTTTGATTATTGGTTGCGAAAATTATCCTCATATTATATTTCAAAAAGCTTTTTTAAAGAATTCCATAATTGTTTTTTACTAACCACGTCATTTGCTATTTCTTCTAAAGATGGAGCATACAAATAAGTTTGTTTATCAAAATGCTGAATCTGGAAATGAGGGAAATTTAAGGGTAGATCAACTTCTAAAGGATTCACGTCAAATAGAAGAACAGTTTTAGATTGTAATTGAAGCAAAATCTCCTGTAGATTCTTTTCTGTTTGTTTCCAGTTTACAATGGCTACATCAGCATTACTAAGTTTACACGCTGATAAAATACTGGTAAGAAAATCAAATTCTCCATCTGTTAAAAATCTTACTTCTGTTTTGGAAGTAATGATCAAAATATTCTTTTCGTTTTTACCCAGGTAGGATAATACAGATGTGGCAGGCTCCGATTCTGTAACTGTTTCTATTAAAACATCCTGGTACAGATCAACTAATAGTTGTGGTGTTAATTGTATATGATTTAAACTCATTTAGAAGCTTGATTGTCCTGTTGTCTGAAATATTATTCGTTTCTTTGCCCCGCTAAATTAAACGATTATGCTTGCTACTATGGACATTGTTATTAATAAGGCAGAACGCAGTAAGCTGCAGGACCTTAACCTTGAGAACTTGCCCTTTGGAAAATTCTTTACCGACCACATGCTGGAAGCGGATTATGAGAATGGCGAATGGAAAAACGTAGAGATCAAACCTTACCAACCACTTTTATTAAGTCCTTCTTTAGCAGCCTTACATTATGGGCAAGCAATTTTTGAAGGCATTAAAGCCTACAAAGATGATTCTGGTAATTCTTACATCTTCCGTCCGGAAGATAATTTTCGACGTTTTAATATTTCTGCAGAACGCATGCAAATGCCAGCCGTTCCGGAAGAAATATTTATGGAAGGATTGAAGCAACTGGTTGCTTTAGACAGCAATTGGATCCCTCAAAAAGAAGATCATTCTTTATACATTCGTCCATTTATGTTTTCTTGTGACGAACTGATCGGTGTTCGCCCTTCTGACAGTTATAAATTCATGATCATTTTAAGTCCTACAGGTCCTTATTATAATACACCCATGCGCATCTATGTAGAAGAGCAATATGTTCGTGCCGTACCAGGTGGTGTAGGTTATGCTAAAGCTGCGGGTAATTATGGCGCTGCAATGTATGCAACGGCGCAGGCTAAGAAAAAAGGTTACGACCAGGTTCTTTGGACAGACGCATTCGAACATAAATATGTACAGGAAGCAGGTACTATGAACGTGATTTTTATTATTGGCAACAAAGCTATCACTCCAGACCTTGGCGCTGGTACTATACTGGCTGGTGTTACCCGTAACAGTACCCTTACTTTGTTAAAGGACGCTGGTTTTGAAGTTGAGGAACGTGCAATAAGTATAGATGAAATTATAGAAGCTTATAAAGCTGGAGTTTTGTATGAAGTTTTTGGCACCGGGACTGCAGCTACCATTTCAATGATTAAAGAATTGCGTTATAAAGATTACGTAATGAATTTTGATGTTGAAAACTGGAAAACAGCACCAACCATAAAAAAATGGCTTGCCGATATCCGCGAGGGAAAAAGGGAAGACAAATATGGTTGGATGGTGAAAGTGAATTAAGTTCAGCTAAATAAATATTTAATATGGCTGGTGTTTTTTAATACCAGCTATTTTTTTGTCATCACAACAATGTGCTGCATTTGGCAGGTGTAACAATTTAATATAGGAGGTTGTAAGAAAATTTTAAGGGTAGAAATGCCAATTTTCCTTTAAAAAACAAAAAATATCTAAAAACCTTTAACCAAAATATAAAATGTTTCCCTACTTTTGCCGTCCAAAAATTAAAGGTCTGTAATGCCTACTATTCAGCAATTAGTTCGTAAAGGAAGAGAGATTATCCGTGCAAAGAGCAAATCAAGAGCATTGGATAGTTGCCCACAGCGTCGCGGAGTTTGTACTCGTGTATATACCACTACGCCTAAAAAGCCAAACTCTGCACTTCGTAAAGTAGCAAAAGTTCGTTTGACAAATAAAATTGAGGTGATTGCCTATATCCCGGGTGAAGGTCACAATTTGCAGGAGCACTCGATCGTATTGATCCGTGGTGGTCGTGTAAAAGATTTGCCAGGTGTACGTTACCATATCGTTCGTGGTTCATTAGATACTGCCGGTGTTAAAGACCGTAAGCAAAGCCGTTCTAAATACGGAACCAAGAAAGAGAAAGGTGGTGCAAAGCCAGCAGCAAAGAAATAATAAGTAATAAGAAAACGAAATAGAAATTATAAGTCATGCGTAAAGCACAAGCAAAGAAACTTCCATTAGCTCCCGATCCTCGTTTTAACGATAAACTGGTTACCCGTTTTGTAAACAACATCATGTGGCAAGGCAAAAAAAGTGTTGCCTTTGAAATTTTTTATGATGCGGTTGACAAAGTGGCTAAGCAAACCGGCGAAGACGGATATGAAATATGGAAAAGAGCTTTATCTAATGTTACACCTGCTGTTGAAGTACGCAGCCGTAGAATTGGTGGTGCCACCTTCCAGATCCCTTCCGAGGTTCGCCAGGATCGCAAAATTTCATTAAGCATTAAATGGTTGATCCGTTATAGCCGCGAACGCAATGGTCGCAGCATGGCTGATAAATTAGCTAATGAAATTGTTGCTGCAAGCAAAGGTGAAGGTGCTGCTTTTAAAAAGAAAGAAGATACCCATCGTATGGCAGAAGCAAACAAAGCATTTGCTCACTTCAAAGTTTAATTTTAAATTTTTCAATAAAAAAACCATCATGTTTTCATGATGGTTTTTTGTTTTTATCAGATGAATCTAAGCGTTGTCGTCATCCTTATTGTTGCCGGAACCTGTATCAATATTAGAAAGGTCGCTGTTTGAAACTTCTCCTAAGTCGCGGGGGGTTGTTACGCCTTCAGGTGTTTGAGAACCCGTTGCTATATCAGATCCTTCGTATTGTGTAGAAACGGTATCGTTTGTACTCCTTGAACTTCCGGAATTAGTTTTTCCGGATTTAGAAGCACTGGAACGACCGCTCGTTGCACCTCTGGAAGCACCGCCACTTCTTGAACTGCTTGCAGCAGAACCACGTGGGTTGCTATTGCCTCTTGAAGAAGATGATTTCGAAGCCGTGCTTCGGCTCGCAGATGATCCGCCACGGGATGCACTGCTACCACCACTTTTTGAAGATGCCTGCCCGCCTTTTTTAGCTACCGCTCTTTTTGTGCTTGCACTTGCAGAAGCTAAACCGCGACTTGAATTACCTTTTGAGGCTGTAGAACGACCGCCTGATGAACTTTTAGAAGCCGTTGATGCGCCGCGGGAAGATTTAGATGCGGTACTGAGGGAAGATGAACCTTTAGAGGCTGATCTGGAAGAGGATTTTGATGCTGTTTTTGATACAGCACCGCGGGAACCAGAACTTTTACTTGCTGCGCCGCGTGAGCTTGATCCCTTGCCTGCAGTACTACGACCACCTGAACTCTTGCCTGCTGTATTACGACCGGCTGAACTTTTGCTTGCCGTTCCTTTTGCTGCAGTGCGACCTGCGGTCGAACTTTTACGTGCAGTAGATTTTGAAGCGGCACCACGACCGGTTGAAGTGCTTCTTGAAGCAGAAGAGCCGCCTCTTGAAGAACTTTTAGATGCTGATTTTGAAGCTGCTTTTTTAGGAGCAGCTTTTGATGCTGATCTTGATGCGGTTTTAGAAGCAGTTCCTTTACTCATACCACCACGACCAGATGATTTTGAAGCTGCTTTTGAAGCACCTTTTGAAGAACCTCCACGAGAAGCGGAAGTACCGCCCCTTGAAGAACTCTTAGATGCTGATTTAGAGGATGATTTTGATGCTGTTTTTGTTGCTGACCGGCCACCGGAGCTTTTACTAGCTGCCTTTTTGGGAGCGGCTCTTTTAGTTGCTTTTGCCATAATTTAATGGGTTTTTTAAATGAGGTTAATAAATTTTCTGTTTACAAATTACAACAGTGTATATAAACTGCAAAAATTATGCGCACCTATTTACACTGCTTGTAAAATGCAATATCTAATTAGCAATCATCTTTAACAAACATTCTTCTAACGTAGTAATGAAATGCGCTGCATTTCCTTACCTTTGCACACGCAAATTTGAGCCTGAAATATTTTTATTTAATTATAAAGATTGAAGGTTTAAAAAAAGCGACAGGTATTTTCAGATGAACGCAATGGTTTGGTATAAAGAAAATCATTGATTAGCGGCGACATTGTTCAACAGGATTAATATTGATGAACGGAGCGTCGCAACAAAAGTTACATCAGGGATATCTGCTGGTTAAAAATAAAGTACACAACAATCAATTCAAATACTCATGGCAGACTTGAAATTTCAACGCAACTTTGGTATTGCCGCTCACATTGATGCTGGTAAAACCACTACAACCGAGCGTATATTGCGCTATACGGGTATGATTCACAAAATAGGTGAAGTACACGATGGTGCAGCAACAACTGACTGGATGGAGCAGGAAAAAGAAAGAGGTATTACCATTACTTCTGCTGCTGTAAGCTGCCAGTGGAACTTTCCAACCGTAAAAGGAACAGCAGACGCAAACACAAAAAAATATTATTTCAATATTATCGATACCCCGGGTCACGTGGATTTTACCGTGGAAGTAGAACGTTCTATGCGTGTACTTGATGGTTTGATCGCATTATTTTCTGCCGTTGATGGTGTGGAGCCACAATCAGAAACTGTTTGGCGCCAGGCTAACCGTTACAATGTACCGCGTATTGGTTTTGTAAATAAAATGGACCGTTCGGGTGCTGACTTTTTGAACGTGGTAAAGCAGGTTCGTGAAATGCTTGGATCTAAAGCCGTTCCGCTTCAATTGCCGATTGGCGCAGAAGATGATTTTAGAGGTGTGGTTGATTTGATCAAGATGAAAGGCATTATTTGGCACATGGAAACAGAGGGTATGACCTTTGATGAAATTGAAGTGCCTGCTGATATGGTTGAAGAAGCGAACGAATGGAGAGCAAGCCTTGTAGAAGCAGTAGCTGAATATGATGATAAGTTGATGGAGAAATTTTTTGATGATCCGAATTCTATCACTGAAGATGAAATGCATGAAGCCATCCGCAAGGCAACGATCGATCTTAGTATCGTTCCAATGATGTGCGGTTCTTCATTTAAAAATAAAGGTGTACAAACTGCACTAGATGCTGTTTGCCGTTACCTGCCAAGCCCGTTAGATATTGAAGCCGTATCCGGATTGAATCCTGATACCGGTGAAATTGAAAAACGCAAGCCAGATGCTAAGGAACCATTTGCTGCATTGGCATTTAAGATCATGACAGATCCTTTCGTAGGACGTCTTGCATTCTTCCGTGTTTATTCTGGTCACCTTGATGCAGGTTCTTATGTATTAAATGTAAGAAGCGGTAAGAAAGAGCGTATCTCCCGCATCATGAAGATGTTTGCAAATAAGCAAAACCCAATTGATTTTATTGAAGCAGGAGATATTGGTGCGGCAGTTGGTTTTAAAGAAATTAAAACCGGTGATACACTTGCCCACGAAGATCACCCGATCACTTTGGAAAACATGTTTATTCCAGAACCGGTTATCTCCGTAGCAGTGGAACCTAAAACACAAGCCGACGTAGATAAAATGGGTATGGCCATTTCTAAACTTGTTGAAGAAGATCCAACACTTCGTGTAAAAACAGATGAAGAAACAGGGCAAACAATTCTTTCCGGAATGGGAGAGTTACACCTTGAGATCATTGTTGATCGTATGCGTCGTGAGTTTAAGGTAGAAGTTAACCAGGGTGCGCCGATGGTTGCTTACAAAGAAGCATTTCATAATACAGTTGCACATAGAGAAGTATTAAAGAAGCAGTCTGGTGGTCGCGGTAAATTTGCCGATATTCAATTTGAATTAGGACCAATTGATGCTGAATGGAAAGAAGCAAATCCTGATAAGCATTACCAGTTTGTAAACGATCTTTTCGGTGGATCAATTCCTCGTGAATTTGTTCCTGCTATTCAAAAAGGATTTGAAAATTCAATGGGTACCGGTGTTCTTGCATCTTATCCTGTTGACAATATGAAGATCCGTGTTTATGATGGTTCTTTCCACGCAGTTGACTCTGATGCCATGTCATTTGAACTTTGTGCGAAGCAGGGTTTCCGTGAAGCGGCACGTAAAGCAAAACCTGTTTTACTTGAGCCAATCATGAAAATAGAAGTGATTACTCCGGCTCAATACATGGGTGATGTTACAGGTGACTTGAACCGCCGTCGTGGTATGATGGAAGGAATGGATAGCCGTGCTGGTGCAGAAGTAATCAAAGCAAAAGTTCCACTGAGCGAAATGTTTGGTTATGTAACACAGTTACGTTCTTTATCTTCTGGTCGTGCATCTTCAACCATGGAGTTCTCTCATTATGCTCCGGCTCCAAACAACATCGCTGAAGAAGTGATTGCGAAGAGCAAAGGAAAAGTGAGTGCTGAATAAATAAATTTAAAAGATGAAAGCCTTCGCAATTTGCGGAGGCTTTTTTATTTGGATTAAGCTATTTCAGGCATTGATTTTGCTAAAAATTAATTACCGTTTTTAAAATCCTTGAGGCTTTATACCAGGCAGGCTTTAAAAATTTTACCGCATTTAAAAGGGCTCATTTCGAGCCCTTTCTTTATTTCTTTTCATTCGTCATTATAGCTGTTGTCGAATTTTCAAACAGGTCATGATGGATTGCCACCGTATCTAATTTAAGAGCATCTAATTCGGGCAAAAAAGCTGATCTTGACAGCACCAGGGCTTTGTTGGTTTGTAAATAAGTCTTTAACGAATCGGCATTTTCAAAAACCTGTACGCGGTTTGGAAGGTAATAAGTGAATGATGGATGAAATATTTTATAGGCCACAATCTTATCATATTTCCTTACCGTATAAATTGTTTTTGATAAAGGATTGTTTTTATAGATAGTGGGGTAGAGGTAGTTAAAAAATACCAGGTTGAAAACAGTATAAAATATCATTAATGAAACAACGGCAGAACGAAAATCCCTCTTTTTAAATAAGACCAAGGAAACAATAGCCGCAGCAGTTAAAATCAATAAAAGAATCGCGTTGTTTTCGTACCCGGTAGTTTCAACTTCATTTTTGATTCCAAAATATAAACCTATTGGCAAGGCGATATTGATGATCAATAAAATGATAAAAGGATAGAGTCTTGATCTTATTGCTCCATTAAAAGCTTGCGTAATAAAACTTCCCAGCACAATGGCACCGAAGGAATAGCAAGGCATTGGGTAGTTGGGAAGTTTAGTCCCGGAAATGGAATAAAAAAAGATAAAAGCAACAAACACACACAAAGACATTTTTAAAAATGGATCATTAAATCGGCTTTTAAAGTTGCGCATGGCTTCTCCAATAAAAACGCCGGCGGGCAATAAGCCTAGTAATACAAAAAGCGGAACAAGAATGAATAAACCTCCATGTCCTTCCATTGGTTCTGAAAAACGGCCAACATTATGTTCTAAAAAAAATCCGCGAGTCCATTCACCATTTGTTGCATTATGAACCAACACGTACCAGGGCACTGCAACGGCAAGCATTACAATGGCTGCAATTAAAATATGCCAGTGAAATATTTCTTTCCATTTTTTTTGCCAGATTAACCAGCATAGAAGTCCTAAGCCTGGTAATGCGACCGCAACAGGCCCTTTCGCTAAAATGCCCAAACCAAAAGAAACCGCACTTATTAATAGCCATGAAAATCTTCTCTCCGTAAAATAGGCAAAGGCTGTAAATATAGATAGCGTATTAAAAAATATGAGGTAAGGATCGGGTACCGACATTCTGAATTCAAACAACCAATGCGAGGATGCCAGTAAAATGCAGGCTGTAATAAAGCCTTGTAATTTGTTGGAATAACGAGCAGTGAAAAAATAAGTTGTAATGATGGTGAGCACCCCGAATACTGCAGAAAAAAATCGTGCACCCCATTCAGTTACCCCAAACAGCTCAAACCCACCAAACATGAAATAGTAATGCAAGGGTGGTTTTAAGGTCCTTAGCTTTCCATTGAAGGTGGGTACGATCCAATCCTGGCGTTCCCACATTTCACGGGCACATTCGGCATTGCGTACTTCATCGTATATCCATAACTGTGGTTTGCCCAGCGATGGAAATAATAAGGCTATTGAAAGAAAGGTTAGAAACCAAAAATATTTATCGAAAAAAGTTTTTTGCTGCACTGCAATTTTTTTTGAAGTGCACAAAGATAAAGGTTGAAGTAGGAAGGTTTGATTGATGCTATCACAATCCATTAAAAGGTGCAAGCATTTAAATGCTGTCTTCCTTTAGTGGATCGTGGAAAACAAAATAGGCACCCCAAACAGATGATAATAGATTACTTAAGTAAAACAGCAAACTGATGATGATAC
This sequence comes from Chitinophagaceae bacterium, assembly GCA_036676725.1. GTDB lineage: Bacteria > Bacteroidota > Bacteroidia > Chitinophagales > Chitinophagaceae > Flavisolibacter. The sequence goes on along the minus strand of JAKFCI010000050.1, from coordinate 27,796 downwards.
CTAAATGCGGATCAAGATTAAAAAAACGGGCGCCTTCCACAAATACAAATTCCCTTGTGCCCAAACCACCACCCAATGAAATAGGTAAAACAGAAACAACAGAAGCCACTAAAAATATAAAGATCCATTCTGACTGGTAGAGAGGAATATGTAAACTTTTTAAAACGCAATACAAACAAACCACCTGGAAGATCTGCACGGCCATGCCCCACATAAAAGTAGACCAGAATCCGGGTAAAAAATCTTTAAATAAAAAACGAACCACCAGGTATAAGCCAATAATGGAAAAAAATGAACCTGCAATTAATATGGCATCCCATAATTTGTTATCCAAAACAACTACACCATAAACCGAAAGAATAACACCAAGTGCTAATAATCCACTAAAGCGGTCTAATAATACAGCTGCCGTTGTTTTTTTATAAGGTGCTTTAAATTTTTTAGTAAGAATTATTACTTTGTAGGCATCTCCGCTGATTGAGCCCGGGAGGAATAAATTATAAAACATGCCCAGCCAGTATAATTTAATATTCCTCCATTCTGATAATTTGATCTGGATATTCCTGAAATTAATATTTAACCGAAAGGAGGCCAGCAATTTTGAAAACATGAAGGAAAGAACGGCCAGGAAAAGCCACCACCAGTTAGCTTTCAAAAGTGCATCCCAGGCTTTTGAAAAATCTATTTTGGTTGAAATATACCAGAAACAGAGAACGGTTACAATTAATTTAATAAGCAGTTTAATTAACTTGCTGGTTCGGGATTCTTTTTTTTCTAACGGTAGTTCGTCCGCAATTTCCATTCAATAAGTTTATAACTAAGAGGCTGCAAAATAAACGCAAATCATACAATAAATAGGGCAGGCGCCGAATTAAGCCTTAATGTAAAATCAACGCTATCTTTATCGCCACGAGTGGAAAAGGCAATGACGGAGCTGTTTTAATAAAATAATTACCTCTTTAATGGTTTCTTCACAAAAATTGTTTGATAAAGTTTTGTCTGTTTAAAGCTAAGCCTTTACCTTTGCACTCCCATTGTAAAAAATGGGTATGGCTTATGTCACAAAGAATTAGAATCAAACTTCAGTCTTACGATCACAATCTGGTAGATAAATCAGCTGAGAAAATAGTGAAAACTGTTCGCAGCACTGGCGCAGTAGTTACAGGACCAATTCCTCTTCCTACACGTAAAAAAATATTTACCGTTTTGCGTTCACCACACGTGAATAAAAAGAGTCGCGAACAGTTTCAACTGGCTACGCACAAACGTTTACTGGATATTTATACTTCCAGTTCAAGAACGGTTGATGCTTTGTCAAAACTTGATCTGCCAAGTGGTGTAGAAGTAGAAATTAAAGCATAATCACGAATCTCGCATATTTGCGATTTTACGGATCATTAGTTCTTATCAAATCATTGTCATCTCTCAACTCCGCCCCCGGTGGAAGAAAAGAGCTCTGAAAATAAATGTAGAAAGAAAAACTTGCAAAAGTTCTCGATCTGCAATACATATAAACAAGCCCTTCGAGGTTTGTTTGTTACCGGTACTTCCCCTTCCTAAATGGAAAACACAGGAAAAGGTCGGTAATGAACCAGGATTGAAGACCCAAATACCATGGGTATGTCTTGTACAACCTTGCGGGAAAAACCGTAAGAAAAATGAAAGGAATCATTGGTAAAAAAATTGGGATGACCAGCATCTTCGATCAAAGCGGCAAGCAAACTGCCTGCACTATTATTGAAGCTGGTCCTTGCGTTGTTACCCAGGTTAAAACGCAGGAAATTGATGGCTACAGTGCCTTACAAGTTGCCTTCGGCGATAAGAAAGAAAAGCACACCATCGCATCTGAAAAGAATCACTTCGCAAAAGCCAACACTCCGGCTAAAAAATTCGTAAAAGAATTTCGCGACTCATCTCTTGAAAAAAATATTGGCGACACTATTACTTTAGACATTTTCGCTGAAGGCGATAAGGTTGAAGTTGTAGGTACTACTAAAGGAAAAGGTTTCCAGGGTGTTGTAAAGCGCCACGGATTCTCTGGAGTTGGTGAAGCTTCTCACGGTCAGCACGATCGCCAGAGAGCACCAGGTTCTATTGGTGGTTCATCTTATCCTGCAAAAGTATTCAAAGGCATGCGCATGGCAGGTCGTATGGGTCAGGACAGGGTGAAAATGAAAGGTCTGACAGTAGTAAAGATCTTCGCTGAAAAAAACTACATATTGGTAAGTGGTTCTGTTCCAGGCCACAATGGTTCAATCGTTTTAATCCAGAAGTAAAATGCAAGTAAAAGTATTAAACATACAAGGACAAGAAACAGGCAGAACTGTTGAGCTTCCTGAAGAAATATTTGGTATCGAACCAAATAACCACGCAATTTATTTAGCCGTTAAGCAATACTTAGCTGCTCAGCGCCAGGGAACGCACAAAGTGAAAACCCGTGCTGAAGTTCAAGGTGCAAGCCGCAAACTGCATAAGCAAAAAGGTACCGGTGGTTCTCGTAAGGGTAACATCCGTAACCCTCTATATAAAGGTGGTGGTACCATTTTTGGACCAAAGCCGCACAAATACGATATCAAATTGAATCGTAAGGTGAAGGATCTTGCTAAAATGTCGGCGCTTACATATAAGGCTAAGGAAAATGCAATTTTTGTTGTTGAAGATGTAAATCTTGATGCACCGAAAACCAAAACCTTTTTGAACATTTTAAGCAGCATTAAAGTTGCCGATAAAAAAATGATGTTCATTCTTCCGGAGTACAACGATAATGTATATATGAGCTTGCGTAACGTGCCTTCAGTATTAGGCGTTTTATTGAGCGATGTAAATACCTATGACATTGTTAACTCAGAAGTGTTAGTGTTAACAGAAAGCGCTGCAAAGATTTTTGCTAACGAAGAAGCAGAAGTAGCAGCATAATATTCAAATTTTCAAATTATACAGAAATGAAACTTTCTGAAGTATTAATAAAACCGATCTTAACCGAAAAAGCAAATGGACAACAGGAAAGCCTGCGTCGTTATGCCTTTAAGGTAGCCAGGAAAGCAAACAAGCTTGAAATTAAAAAAGCTGTTGAAGAATTTTATGGTGTTAACATCCTGGATGTGAATACCTCAGTTGTTCCTGGTAAGAACAAAACACGTTATACAAAAAAAGGTTTTGTAAAAGGGGTAAAACCTGCTTACAAAAAGGCAATGGTTACTGTAGCTGAAGGCGAAACCATTGATTTGTATTCAAACATCTAATTACGTAAACGAATGGCTTCAACAGCCGCAAATGTTGAAAAAGAATAAAAGTCATGGCATTAAAAAAGTATAAACCAATTACAGCCGGTACTCGTTGGAGAATCGGAAATGCATACGCAGAAATTACCACTAATGAACCTGAAAAGTCATTATTGGAAATCAAAACCCGCAGCGGTGGTCGTAACTCTAATGGTCGCAGAGCAATGCGTTACATTGGTGGTGGACACAAACAAATGTATCGTATCATCGATTTCAAACGTAACAAGAAAGATATTCCTGCTACAGTTGCATCTATCGAATACGATCCAAACCGTACTACTTTCATCGCTTTGTTGCATTATGCTGATGGCGAAAAAAGATACATTCTTGCTCCCAATGGTTTAAAAGTTGGTGCAAGTGTTATAAGTGGTGATGCTGTTGCACCTGAATTAGGAAACGCATTATTGTTGAAGAACATGCCTTTAGGTACTGTGGTTCACAATATTGAAATGCAGCCTGGTCAGGGTGGTAAGATTGCCCGTAGCGCCGGTGCTTCTGCACAGCTTTCTAACAAAGAAGAAAAATACGCTGTATTGAAAATGCCAAGTGGTGAATTGCGTAAAGTGTTGATCAATTGTTATGCAACAGTTGGTACGGCATCTAACAGCGATCACAGCTTGCAGTCAATGGGTAAAGCTGGTCGTAACGTTTGGAAAGGTATCCGTCCACGTGTACGTGGTGTGGCAATGAACCCTGTCGATCACCCGATGGGTGGTGGTGAAGGTCGTGCCTCTGGAGGTCAGCCTCGTTCTAGAACTGGTAAATACTCTCGTGGTTTGAAAACACGTACCAGAGGAAAAGGTAGTGATAAGATGATCATCCAGCGTAAGAATGGTAAGAAACTGGCGAAGTAATTAAATTAATAATTCTAATTAATAATATAACATGGCTCGTTCGATTAAAAAAGGTCCTTATGTAGCAGCACACCTCGAAGGGAAAGTGTTAGCTATCAACGAAGGCAAAAACAAAAAAGGTGTGATCAAGACCTGGAGCCGCCGTTCAACGATCACTCCGGATTTTGTAGGACATACGTTTGCTGTACACAATGGTAACAAATTCATTCCTGTATATGTAACGGAGTTCATGGTAGGACATAAACTTGGTGAGTTTGCCCCTACAAGAAACTTTAAAGGACACTCTAGTAAAAAAGGATAAAAACCGTCTCTCGGATCTCGTTTCTCGTTGACAATTATACGAGCAACGTTTAACGGGGAACAGAAACAAATAGATATAAAATGGAAGCAGTAGCAAAACTGAGAAATTATCCTACATCGCCACGTAAAATGCGCCTGATAGCGGATTTGATTCGTGGAATGAAAGTAGACAAGGCACTTGCTGTTTTGGAACACAATCCAAAGCATTCATCAGAACCTGTGCGTAAACTGTTATTAAGCGCTATCTCTAACTGGAAACAGAAAAATGAAGGTGGCGACGAAGGACAGTTATATGTTACCACTGTGTTTGTTGATGGCGCAAGAACGTTAAAGCGTATGCGTCCGGCACCACAGGGTCGCGGTTACAAAATTCGCAAGCGTAGCAACCACGTAACACTAATGGTTGATAATACGCCAACAGCGAAAGAATTGAAAAAAACCGCCGCTAAAAAAACTTATTCCAGTAAAGTAAATAATAATTCAAAAACGCTTGCTTCTCAAAAAGAAGTGGGATAATTAATACTCATGGGTCAAAAAGCAAATCCAATTGGTAACAGGTTAGGTATCATCCGTGGATGGGAATCTAACTGGTATAGCAATAAAAAGGACTTCGCACAGAAACTGATCGAAGACCATAAAATCAGAACCTACCTGAATGCCCGTATCAATAAAGGCGGTATCGCCCGAATTGTAATTGAAAGAACATTAGGTAAACTTATCATTACAATTCACACTTCCAAGCCTGGTATCATCATTGGTAAAGGCGGCGGTGAAGTTGACAGGGTAAAAGAAGAATTGAAAAAGCTTACAGGTAAGGAAGATGTACAGATCAACATTCTTGAGATCCGTCGTCCTGAACTGGATGCTATGATCGTAGGTGATACAATTGCCCGCCAGATCGAAAACCGTATCAATTTTAAGAGAGCTACTAAAATGGCGATCGCTTCTTCACTTCGTATGGGTGCAGAAGGAATTAAAATAAAATTAAGCGGACGTTTGAATGGTGCTGAGATTGCACGTAGCGAAGAATTTAAGCAAGGACGTACACCATTACATACTTTCCGTATGGATATTGATTACGCAAACGTGTTTGCACAAACAGTTTACGGTAAAATCGGTATCAAAGTATGGATCTGTAAAGGTGAAGTTTTAGCCAAGAGAGATTTGAATCCAAACTTTGTAGCTGGTAAAGAAGCAGGTACAATGGGCGAAAGAAGAGATAGCAGGGGCGGTGGAGATTTTGGTAGAAGAGATGACCGTGGTGGTGATCGTGACCGCAGAGGCGGTGGCGGCGGCGGTAACTTTAACCGTGGCGGCGGTGGCGGAAGACAAGGTGGTGCCCAGGGTGGCGGTGCAAGAAGATAATTTAGTTGCTGAATTAGCTGATTCGATCAGCTAAGTAAAAAGTAACAACTGTAAATAATAATATAACTGGTTTGATAAGGGAGATCATTTCAAACTTCAAACTTCAAATTTCGAACTAAATATGTTACAGCCGAAAAGGACGAAACACAGGAAGATGCAAAAAGGTCGCATGAAAGGCGATGCTAAAAGAGGTGCAACTATTTCCTTTGGTTCTTTTGCTTTGAAAGCATTGGAAAGTCATTGGATCACTGACCGCCAGATAGAAGCGGCTCGTCAGGCACTTACCCGTCACATGAAACGTGAAGGTAATGTGTGGATCCGCATTTTTCCTGATAAGCCAATTACCAACAAACCTGCAGAGGTAAGGATGGGTAAGGGTAAAGGTAACCTTGAATATTGGGCTGCCGTAGTAAAGCCAGGACGCATCATGTTTGAAATTGATGGCGTTACTGAAGAAGTAGCAAAAGGCGCTTTACACCTGGCTGCAGGAAAATTACCAATTGCAACAAAATTTGTTAAGCGTCGCGACTTAATCGGCGCATAAAATTTAATAAGATGTCAAAGACCGTAGATTTCAAAAAAAGCATTCAGGGTTTAGGAAGCGAAGATCTTTCAGCTCGTATTAAAGAAGATGAGTTGCGCTTAAAGAAGCTTGAATTTGCACATGCACTTTCTCCTTTAGAAAACCCGATGAGCATTCGCGGTTTACGTAAAGAGTTAGCTCGTTTAAAAACTGAATTACAAAAGAAACAATTAGGCGCATAACCTGGTTGGATAAAACAAGGATTTTAAGTTAATCCACAAAAAGCTGAAAAATGGCTGAAATAACAAATACTGAAGTACAAAGTACTGAAGCAAGGAACCTTAGAAAAACAAGGATTGGTGTAGTTACCAGCAACAAAATGACCAAGACTATTACTGTCCAGGTTGAGCGTAAGGTAAAGCACCCGATCTATGGTAAGTTCGTAAAAAAATCTACCAAGTTCCATGCACATGATGAAAAGAACGAAGCAAGCATAGGTGACCTTGTTCGCATCATGGAAACTCGTCCGCTAAGCAAAACAAAGCGTTGGAGATTAGTAGAGATCGTAGAGAAAGTAAAATAATTGCAGATTGGCTTTATGCCTTTGCAGATTGTAATAAAATAAAAACAAACTGGTTTGGTCGATGGGTTTAATAAACCTTAAGTCTAAATCTAAAATCGAATAAAATGATCCAGCAAGAATCCCGTTTGAATGTGGCGGACAACAGTGGTGCTAAAGAAGTGCTTTGTATCCGTGTATTGGGTAACAGTGGTCAGCGTTATGCTAGAGTAGGCGATAAGATCGTTGTATCTATTAAAGATGCGATCCCTGCAGGTGGTATTAAAAAAGGTACAGTTGCTAAAGCAGTAATTGTGCGTACCAAAAACAAACTGCGTCGTAAAGATGGTTCTTACATCCGCTTTGATGATAATGCAGTTGTTATTTTAAATGCTTCTGACGAGCCAAGAGGTACACGTATTTTTGGACCAGTAGCCAGGGAGCTGCGTGACAAAGGATACATGAAGATTATTTCTTTGGCGCCTGAAGTGCTTTAGTACAAGCGTGCGACGCAACAGAAGTTGAACAGAAAACAAAAAGTTGATATCATAATAATTCCTGGCAGTATCAGGAGAAGTAAAAAAACCGAGAGGTATTAAAAATGAAAACAAGATTCAAACCAAAGTACAACATCAGGAAAGGCGACCAGGTTGTTGTCATCGCTGGTGATGATAAGGACTTGAAGAAGCCCAGACTGGTTAAAGAAGTATTGGTTGATGAAGGTAAAGTGATTGTAGAAGGTGTAAACATCATTACAAAACACACAAAACCTTCTGCGCAAAACACCAAAGGTGGTATTGTAAAGAAAGAAGCGCCAATGCAGATCAGCAATGTAATGTTGTGGGATGGCAAACAAGGCAGCAAAGTGAAAAGAACCAAAGAAGACGGTAAAACAATCAGAACATCTAAAAAATCAGGGGAGGTAATCAAATAATGGCAACAGCAACAAATACTCCCAGGTTAAAAGAAAAATATAAAGGCGAAGTGATTCCTGCGTTGATGAAGCGTTTTAGCTACAAGTCAATCATGCAGGTTCCAAAGCTTACTAAAATTAACCTGAACCGCGGTGTAAACGGGGCGGTTACAGACAAGAAATTAGTGGACATTGCTTTAGACGAGTTGACAACCATCAGCGGTCAAAAAGCAGTAGCTACCATGTCTAAAAAAGACATTTCAAACTTTAAACTTCGTAAAGGAATGCCAATTGGCGCCAGGGTTACTTTACGCGGCGAAAAGATGTATGAATTTTTAGATCGTTTAATTGCAGTGGCACTACCACGTGTACGTGACTTTAAAGGTGTAAATGAGAAATCGTTTGACGGCCGCGGTAACTACACAATGGGTGTTACAGAGCAAATCATTTTCCCTGAGATCGATATTGACAAAGTAAATAAGATCACAGGTTTGGATATCACTTTCGTAACCAATGCTAAAACAGACGAAGAAGCATACGAGTTATTGAGAGAGTTAGGTATGCCATTTAAAAATGCTAAACCTAAAGCTGAATAATTTTTAATCGAAATTCGAATGTTCGGGTTTCAATAATCTATATCGAAATTTTAAAATTATGGCTAAAGAATCAATTAAAGCCAGGCAGCGCAAAAGAGAGAAAATGGTAGCTCAATATGCTGAAAAAAGAGCAGCATTGAAAGCCGCCGGTGATTATGCCGGTTTGGATGCATTACCAAAAAACTCATCTAAAGTTCGTTTAAAGAACCGTTGTCAAATGACAGGTCGTCCAAGAGGTTATAGCCGTCACTTCGGTATCTCAAGGATTGCCCTGCGTGACATGGCTTTGAACGGGATGATACCTGGTTTGAAAAAAGCAAGCTGGTAAAATCATTTCTCTTTTGGTACAGGTTAAGGTTTTAACCGGTAACATAGAAATGAGCAACAACAAATAAAATAATAAAAAAACAATCCAATTATTCCGCTCCGGCGGAACGTAGGAGGGCTAAAATATGGTAACAGATCCTATAGCAGATTTTTTGACAAGAATCCGTAATGCGCAAATGGCAGGTCACAGAATCGTTGAGATTCCTGCTTCTAATTTAAAAAAGCGTTTAACCGAGATCTTGTACAACCAGGGTTATATCTTGAAATACAAGTTTGAAGAAGATAACAAACAAGGTTTGATCAAGATCGCCTTAAAGTATGATGCTCAAACAAAGCAACCTGCTATTCAAAGTCTTGAAAGAGTAAGCCGCCCGGGTTTGCGTCACTACGCAAAGCCAGCTGATTTCCGCCGCGTTAAAAACGGTTTAGGAATTGCAATTCTTTCTACTTCCCGCGGTGTATTAACCGATAAGGAAGCAAAAACACAGAATATTGGTGGCGAAGTTCTTTGCTACATCTATTAATAGCCAATTGGCCAACAAAGTTGTTGATACATTAAGCCGAACCTATAGCAGGCTGACCGGTCAACAATTAGTAATAAGAAATTAAAATAACAAAATTATGTCTCGTATAGGTAAAGCTCCAGTTACAGTTCCAGATGGTGTTACAATTAGTGTAGGTGCCGACAACGTGGTTACTGTAAAAGGACCAAAAGGTGAATTGAAACAACCAATTGACCGCGATATTAAAATCGAAGTGGCTGATGGCCAGATCAATGTTTCCCGTCCAACAGATCAAATTCGTCACCGTGCTTTGCATGGTCTTTCAAGAGCCTTGGTTGCAAACCTTGTAAAAGGTGTAACTGATGGTTACGAAAAGAAGCTTGAATTAATTGGTGTGGGTTTTAAAGCATCCAATACTGGTAATGTATTAGACCTTGCTTTAGGTTATTCTCACAATATCATTTTCGAGATTCCTAAAGAATTAAAGGTTGCTACCGCACAGGAAAAAGGTAAAAACCCTGAAATCACTTTAAATGGTATCGATCGTCAGTTGATCGGACAGGTAGCTGCTAAGATCCGCGGATTACGCAAGCCAGAACCATACAAAGGAAAAGGTGTTCGTTACATGGGTGAAGTGGTACGTAAGAAAGCTGGTAAAGCGGCTGGTAAATAATCAATGATAAAAGTTCACGGCAGAATCGTGAAGTAAATAATAATACAATGAGAATAAGCGCAAAAACATCAAGAAGACAAAACATACGGTTTCGCATCAGGGCGAAGATCTCTGGTACGGCAACAAAACCACGTCTGTCTGTTTTCCGCAGCAATACAGAAATTTATTGCCAGTTAATTGATGATGTAAATGCAGTAACTATTGCAGCCGCATCTTCAAGAGATAAAGACATCGCCGCTCAAAAAGCACCTAAAGGTGAAAAAGGAAAATTTGTAGGTCAGGCAATTGCACGCAAAGCAAAAGACCTAGGAATTGAAACTGTAGTATTTGATCGTGGTGGTAACTTATACCATGGTCGTGTAAAAGCAGTAGCTGAAGGTGCAAGAGAGGGTGGACTGAAGTTCTAAATAAATTTATAATCGTAATTACTAAATAGTAAAATGGCAAACGCAATTTTAAACAGAGTAAAAGCAGGCGACCTGGAATTAAAAGAGAAGGTAGTTGCTATCAATCGTGTAGTTAAAACTACCAAAGGTGGTCGTGCTTTCTCATTTTCTGCACTTGTAGTTGTAGGCAACGAAGCAGGTGTAGTAGGTCATGGTTTAGGTAAGGCAAAAGAGGTTCAGGAAGCCATTACAAAAGGCATAGAAGATGCAAAAAAGAACTTGATTAAAGTTCCGGTAATGCATGGTACTATTCCTCATGATCAATTGGCTAAAGAAGGTGCTGCTAAAGTTTTGATCAAACCAGCCGCACATGGTACCGGTGTAATTGCCGGAGGTTCTATGCGTTCTGTTTTAGAAAGCGCTGGCATTACCGACGTATTAGCAAAATCTTTAGGTTCTGCAAACCCGCATAACGTGGTAAAAGCAACCTTTAAAGCACTTGCTATGTTGCGTGAACCAATTGCAGTTTCAAAAACTAGAAGAATTTCTTTAAAGAGAGTATTTAACGGGTAAACTGATTCTTGTTTTTAGTTGCTTGTTTTTTAAGAAGCAACGAGTAACCAGCAACCAGGAACCAGAAACGAATTCGATATGAAAAAGATAAAAATCACTTTAGTAAAAAGTCCAATCGACAGACCTGAACGTCAAAAGTTGACTTTGCAAGCATTGGGCTTAAACAAAATGAATGCTACAAGGGAAGTAGAAGCTACTGACCAAATTTTAGGCATGGTTCGCAAGGTAGAACACATGATTACTGTAGAAGAAGTAGCATAATATTTAAACCACTATCAATTAAAGATTAAGAACTAATTTATTTTTCTTAATTACTAATTATAACAAGCGAGGGGCGATTCCCCGTTAAGTAAAAATCAAAAAAATGAAACTACACGAATTAAGGCCTGCAAAAGGCGCAGTACACAAGCAAAAAAGATTAGGCCGCGGTGAAGCAAGTGGTAAAGGTGGAACATCTACAAAAGGTAACAAGGGTGGACAAAGCCGTGCCGGTTATAAAAGCAAAAGAGCACACGAAGGTGGACAGATGCCAATTCAGCGCCGTGTTCCAAAGCGTGGATTTACAAACATCAACCGCATTGAATATAAAGTTTTCAACTTAGGTCAAATTGAGCAATTGGTTGAAAAATATGGTATCCAGGAATTTTCTTTGGAAAACCTATACATGAACGGTTTGATTAGCCAGACTGATCGGGTGAAAATTTTAGGTAACGGCGAATTAAAATCTACCAAACTTGTTTTTAAAGTAAACGGAATCAGCGACAAAGCTAAAACTGCAATTGAAGCAGCTGGTGGTTCGGTAGAAATAGTGAAGTAATTATCCTAAATTGCAAGGCGCATTGAATGCGCTTTTTTTTCAATTACCGTAAACTCACTTCTTTCTGTGAAAAATTTATTTAGAACTCTTAAGAATATCTGGAGCATCGAGGAGCTAAGAGCAAAAATTCTTTTCACCTTGCTTCTTCTTTTCATTTACCGTGTAGGTACGCATATCGTACTTCCGGGTATTGATCCTACAAAATTAGACCTGGATTCTTCTAAAACAGGTATCCTTAGTTTGATTGATACTTTTGCTGGTGGTGCCTTTTCACAGGCTTCCATTTTTGCATTAGGTATCATGCCTTACATTTCTGCATCCATCTTTATGCAATTGATGACGGTATTAGTACCGCGTTTTCAAAAAATGCAGAAAGAGGGAGAAAGCGGCAGAAAGAAGATCAACCAGTGGACCCGCTATTTAACTATCGCTGTTACAGCTGTTCAGGCTTCGGCTTATGTTGCTTACTTACGCCAGATGACTGCTCAAAATGGTGGTATCATTCCTGGATATTCTGATTACTTCTGGTTGTCTACTGTTATTGTTTTAACTGCAGGAACAATGTTTGTAATGTGGTTAGGTGAAAAAATTACCGATAAAGGTTTAGGTAATGGTACTTCCCTGATCATCATGATTGGTATTCTTGCACGTTTGCCGCAAACATTTTTCCAGGAATTAACGGACAAGTCTACTCGTTCTGGTGAGATTTTGATCTTCATAGTTGAGATCGCAATTCTTATCGGTATCATACTTGGTTGTATTTTATTGGTACAAGGTGTTCGTAAAATACCGGTGAATTATGCCAAGCAGATTGTAGGTAACCGCCAGTTTGGTGGTGCCCGCCAGTTCTTACCAATTAAAGTAAACAGTGCAGGTGTAATGCCCATCATCTTTGCTCAGGCTGTATTGTTTTTACCAACCTTGTTTAATTTTACCGGAACCGCAACAGGAACGGGTATAGCAGCAGTATTTACCGATCATTCCAATGTTTGGTACATGGTTGTTTATGCAACGGTGGTTATTGGTTTTACATTTTTGTATACCGCCTTAATTTTTAACCCTAAGCAAATTGCTGATAATTTAAAGCAGAATAATGGTTTCATTCCGGGTGTAAAACCTGGTCAGCCCACTGCTGATTATATTGGTATGGTGATGGACCGTGTTACTTTACCAGGTGCGATCTTACTTGCACTTGTGGGTATCCTTCCGGGTATAGCACAACGTTTAGGTGTAACTGCAGGTTTCTCTACTTTCTTTGGTGGAACATCTTTGCTGATTATGGTAGGTGTTATTTTAGATACCTTGCAGCAAATTGAAACACAATTATTGATGCGCCAGTATGATGGTTTAATGAAGAGCGGACGCATTCAAGGTAGGCAAACTGTAACCCAGGCATCTTACTAGATTTAAAAAAAGATTTTTAAAATATTTCAAACCTGGTAAGCATCCCTTGCCAGGTTTTATTTTTTTGGATTTGTAATAGTTAATGAGAGACAGGCAACTATGATATATTATAAAAACGCAGAGCAAATTGAAATGATGCGGGAAAGTGCTTTACTTGTAAGTAAAACCTTAACCGAAATTGCAAAGATCCTGAAGCCAGGTATTACCACTTTATCAATTGACAAATTAATAGGTGAGTTTATAAAAGATCATTCGGCTATTCCTTCTTTTTTAAATTACCATGGTTATCCCTTTAACTCTTGTATTTCTGTGAACGATGTTGTGGTGCATGGGTTTCCTAATGAATCAGAATTAAAACCTGGTGATATTGTTTCCGTAGATATCGGCGTTATTAAAAACGGGTGGCATGGCGATCATGCGTATACTTTCATTATTGGAAGTACCACACCTGAAATTTTGGAATTGGTAAAAGTGACGAAAGAATCTCTTTACAAAGGAATTGAAAAAGCAATTGTTGGTAACCGTATAGGCGACATTTCTTATGCCATCCAGGAACATACAGAAAAACAACATGGTTATGGAGTAGTAAGAGAATTGGTGGGTCATGGTTTAGGTAAAAGCCTGCATGAAGATCCGCAAATGCCTAATTATGGCAAACGCGGTTCCGGACCTGTTTTGAAAGAAGGATTGGTATTAGCAATTGAACCAATGATCAATTTGGGTAAAAAAGAAGTATTTACCGAGGCCGATGGCTGGACGGTGAAAACCGCTGATGGTAAGGTTTCCGTGCATTTTGAACATGATGTATGTGTGAAAAAAGGCAAAGCCGATGTGTTGTCAGATTACAGCGGAATAGAAGCCGCTGAAAAAGCTAATCTTCATTTATTTTCTGATTATTAAACTTAATTATAAGTATTGCTGGCAACCATTCCGGCTTACTGAAAATGCAACGCCACTATGCCGCAAAAACAACTCATAGTTATTGGAGGTGGTGCGGCAGGTTTTTTTTGTGCGATCAACGCAGCAAGATTGAATCCCAAACTTAAGGTGGTTATTCTTGAAAAAACTTCAAAGCTTCTCTCCAAAGTAAAGGTTTCCGGTGGTGGCCGATGCAACGTTACACATGCACTCTTTGATATAACGGAGATGAGCAAACGTTACCCGAGGGGAATGAACTTCGTAAAGAAAACCTTTCACCAATTTTTTACTTCCGATACAATTAAATGGTTTGAAGAAAGGGGAGTGGCCTTAAAAGCAGAACCCGATGGGCGTATGTTCCCCGTAACCAATTCATCGCAAACAATTATTGATTGTTTGATGTACGAGGTCAATAAATATGGCATTGAAATACGAATGAACGCTGAAGTAAAAAGTTTGAAAAGAGCGGATGAAAACTGGCAACTCACTTTATCGAATCAACAATTAATGCAGGCAAATTTTGTTTGCATTGCTTCTGGTGGCTATCCAAAATCTACCATGTTTCAATGGTTACTGGATTTAGGTCACAGCATTGAAGAACCCGTTCCTTCTTTATTTACATTTAACCTGCCCAAGCATCCCATTACAGAATTAATGGGCATTAGTGTTGAAAAAGTTCGTGTAAAAATAGAGGACAGTAAGTTGGTAGAAGAAGGGCCTGTATTAATTACTCATTGGGGCTTAAGCGGACCAGCCATATTGCGTTTAAGTGCATGGGGCGCAAAGGAATTGGCAGAAAAAAATTATTCATTTAAAGTGCATATCAATTGGTTGCCAGAAAGCAATGAGCAACAGTTAAAAACAATTTTCACAGACTTTCGCAAGAACCTTTCTTCAAAAAAAATCACCAATCATAATTTTGCTCAATTGCCCAACAGGCTTTGGCAGTTTTTATTAAATACATCTGGAATAAAAGAAGAAATTCGTTTTGCAGACCTGCCTGCGAAAATGGAAAATGCTTTAATAAAAAACCTGGTTGATTATGTTGTTGAAGTAAAAGGCAAAACAACATTTAAAGAAGAATTTGTAACTGCAGGCGGCATCAATTTAAGCGAGGTAGATGCCAATACCATGATGAGTAAAAAAGCGCAAAATCTTTTCTTTGCTGGCGAAGTTTTAAATGTTGATGGAATTACGGGCGGCTTTAATTTTCAACATGCATGGACAAGTGGATGGATCGCTGCGAAAGCCATCAGCGAAAGGGTATAACACGTCCTGTACTTAAATATTCTGTCGTTACTTTCCCGGGATTTCCTTTGTAAAAAAGAGTGCCTTTAAAGTACATAATTACTTTCAGCGATTCGGTTGCATGCACGTACCCATCACGAATACTTCCATAACCAACAGTTTGATTTTTTACGACAAAATCCCTGAAATCAATCGTTCCACGTTCGCCCGTATACACGTAACAACTATCGCTGTTTCCCCGAAAGATCATATCTGTGTTGTCGTTATAAATGTAGGCATAGGTGCGTTTTGCATTTAGATCAATATCTATTGTACCTGCACCATTATCTGTGTAAAAGGTTATGCCATCTGCAACAATTGTATTTGTAGATGTTATGTTTCCGCTGCCATTGTAATTGATGCGTACCAGGTCTTTTACGTTTACATAAACAGTTACTTGCTCTGAGGGATTGCGCAACCACTTGCAACTTGCTTCGTTATTAATTGTAAGAACATTATTTGCTATTTCTGTTTTTATATTGGAAGAAATGAATTCGCCTGCCTCAACAAAAATCTTATTAATTGTGTCCTGGGTAAGAACGAGGTTTATATTGTCTTTAATATCGATTGTATTAAATTGAGTAGCCAGGCGTTCGCTTTTTTGTATCGATCCGGCGTTTTCAAAACATCCGTTTTTCTTACAGCTAATTAATAGCGCAACGCACAAAAAAACAAAGCCGCATTTTTTTAATAATTGAACCATCATGTTTTAAAAAGTATAACCAAATCCTGCATGTATATAATCTGCTTTTCCCGCATGCGCCTTTAAATTATAAAATATTGATAAGGGATCTGATAATTGATAACGCATTCCAATATTCTGGTAAATGCTTTTTCTTTTCGCTGCATTTAAAACATAAAAACCCATCTGGATAGGAATTGATAGCCTGCCAATTTTTCTTTCATAAAAAGCATGCAGGCCAATTTGGATGTTTTCTGTTTTATCTGTTGTTTTTATAAAACCTGAAGGATCTTTTGTCAAGGATGGATCAAAGAAAACATCAAGGCCGCCACCAATAAAATCTGCAGCAGATAAGGGTTTAATTACTTCTGTACCAAGCACGCCAACCACGTAACGTGGACTTCCGGCCCATGGCGTTTGTTTCAATCCGGAAGAAAGCAATAATCTTAATTTTATTTTTTTATCAGTGATCGATTTGGTTGTATCCTTAACTATGTTTTCAAAAAAAGAATAACGCAAACCTGCTGTCAGCGAAGGGATATTTAAACCAAAATTGGGCAGCTTAACGCCGCCATTTGAAATGTGTACAAAGGAAAATCCTGCAATGGCAAATAAAGATTTGCTTAAGCGAAATTCATTTTCCTGCGATACATGAATGTTATTATTGAAGTGACTGCCAATTAAAGTGTTTTTATGATTAGTAGAAACATCGTATGGTTTTTCAATCCAGGAAATGCCTGTTCCAATTCGAAGGTTACTTTTAAAATTTCTTTTTTTTAAGAATGCAAAATTCACAAAAGGAAAAACGGTTACTGACTTTCCTAAATGTTCTTTACTGCCAGGATTGCCATAAACAAAACTTATCCCAACCTGGGGATAGTTGCTTTGCCGGTGCCACTTTTTGCTGCCATCTGTTTGCCTGCTAAAACTTACCTCGGTAAATGAAGAATATGAATCGCGGATGTAGGTTGTTTTAGGTACAATGGCCACTAACGATCCATAGTGTTGTTGAATGGCTATTGAAAAATTTTTGTTTGAAGTATCGGGAGATTGGGCTTTAAGGGAGCCGAATGAAAGAAGAATAAAAATGTATGGAATTGTTTTTACCAGTTTTGACATGGGTACTGCATCAATAAGTTCCAAACATCAAACATAGTAAAAGTGTAACAACTGCGGCCGATAGCCGCAGTTGATTACAAAGGAGCTATAACCTTATTCGGCTGTTTCTGGAACTTCGTCAAGCTTGTTGTCTTTTACAAATTTGTCTCTGGCTTCGGTAAATTCACTTAGCAAAGTAGTTGCTTCTGTCAGCGTTTGGTCGGCATGCTCATAAATTTCCGGCAGCCCTTTTTCCAGCAAACGATCGCCGAGGTTAATGTTTTCCGCCTCAATTTGGCCTATCTTCTTTAATACAGAAGTTTGGGAATTGGTAAAATCTTCCAGTTCGCGGATGATCTTATCCATCATGACCATTTTTTCTCTTTTATCCATAAAAAACTAATTTAATAATAAGAGAGTGCCAATACAGTGCCGATTTATTTTAAAAACTGGGGATTTTTAAGTTCAATCAAGGCTTTTATTGATGAACGGAGCGTCGCAATTGTCGCCTAATCAAGGCTTTACCGCCCGTTTAATATTATCAAAAAATCTCGTTTGGGAAAGGCTAAAACTATAAACTATGCTTATCTTTGCCGCCCCGTTAAAAACACCGGGAATTTTTATGGAAGAAAATCAAATTAATAACCCAAACGCTGAAGGACAGGAGAATGTACCTGCTGCTGAACAAGCAACAGAGAATTCTACAGCGACAACAAATGCACCTGCCGCAGAAGCACCGGTTGCAGAACCGAAAAACGAAGTGAAAATTGAAGAGCCTGTTGAAGAAACAGTTGCTGCACATGACGATTTTGACTGGAGCATTGACAAACGCAATGTAGCTTCTTACACCAAAGAAGAAAAAGAAAAGTACGACAGCGTGTACGAAAACACCTTTGTACAGTTGAACGACGGCGAATTGATTAAAGGATTGGTAGTTGGTATTACTAAAACGGATGTGGTTTTAAACATTGGTTTTAAATCTGACGGACTGGTTTCTTTAAATGAGTTCCGCGACTTACAGGGATTGAAAGTAGGCGACGAAGTAGAAGTTATGGTTGTTGATAAAGAAGACCGTGATGGTAATCTTAATCTTAGCCGTAAGCAAGCTCGTGTTACCCGTGCCTGGGAACGCATTGTTGAAATTCACAAAACTGGTGAAATTGTTACCGGTACAGTTACCTCTAAAACTAAAGGTGGCTTGATCGTAGACGTATTTGGTATGGAAACTTTCTTACCAGGTTCTCAGATCGATGTGAAGCCTGTAACTGATTACGATCAGTTTGTAGGTAAAACAATGGAGTTTAAAGTTGTTAAGATCAACGAAGCAATCAAGAACGCAGTTGTATCGCATAAAGCACTTATCGAAAGCGATATTGAAGCACAGCGTGCATTGATCATTGGTAAGCTTGAAAAAGGCCAGGTACTTGAAGGAACAGTTAAGAACATTACTGACTTCGGTGCATTTATGGACCTTGGCGGCTTAGATGGTTTACTATACATCACTGATATCTCATGGGGTCGCATCAACCACCCGACAGAGGTGTTGAAACTAGACCAGAAAATAAACGTAGTTGTATTGGATTTTGACGATGAGAAAAAACGTATTTCTCTTGGTTTAAAACAATTAACTCCACATCCTTGGGATGTATTGCCGGATACGATTAAAGAAGGCGAAGTAATAAGCGGTAAAGTAGTCAACATTGAAGACTACGGTGCTTTCTTGGAAATTATGCCAGGTGTTGAAGGTTTGGTACACGTAAGTGAAATTACATGGGCTAACACACCAATCAACGCTAAAGAGTTCTTTAAGTTAGGCGATGACCACCAGGCTAAAGTTGTGACACTTGATAAAGAAAGCCGTAAAATGAGCTTATCTATCAAACAAATGTCTGACGATCCTTGGAGTGATATCGAAACTAAGTTCCCTGAAGGAAGCCGTCATGCAGGTGTTGTTAAAAACATTACTCCTTACGGTGTATTTGTTGAGTTAACTCCTGGCATTGGTGGTATGATCCACATCTCTGATCTTAGCTGGTTAAAGCGTTTCAACCACCCAACCGAGTTTACCAAAGTTGGCGAAACAATTGACGTTGCTATTTTAGGAATTGATAAAGAGAACCGCAAATTACAATTAGGACATAAGCAATTAGAAGAAGATCCTTGGAACAGCCTGCAGGATACATTTGCTGTAGGTACTGTACACGAAGGAACAGTTTTACGTAAGGACGATAAAGGTGCAGTTGTACAATTGCCTTATGGTCTTGAAGGTTTTGCGCCTAACCGTCACCTTGCAAAAGAAGATGGTAAGAGTGTAAATGCCGAAGAAACTGCAGAATTCATGGTAATTGAATTTGATCGCAACGAAAAACGCATTGTTGTTTCTCATTCACGCATTTGGGAACAGTCTCAGGCCGAAGAAAAAGATGCAGTACGCAAAGAAGCTAGAGCCGAAGCTGATAAAACAAAGAAAGCAGTGAAGAACATTCAAGGCAAAGTGGAAAAGCCAACCTTAGGTGACTTAGGTGCGCTTGCCCAGATCAAAGAAAAATTACAGCAGCAGGAAAAAGGAACTTCCACACCGGAAGCGCCTGAAACACCTGAAACAGAAGCTTAATTATTCCAGCTTTTTATAATCAAAACCCTCAGCGTAAGTTGAGGGTTTTTTTGTTGGCCAGCTGTAAACGTTGCTTCAACATTTGTTGCGTCGCACACTGCATCATTTGGTAATTCTAATCATCAAAGTGCTACCGGTTTTCAATTTTATATTAATCAAAAAACAAAAACATTTTTGGTGGCACAACTTTTTAATAGCGTATAGTAATCCCTTAACTTTATCTTTCTCAATAGCTTGCCACATGAGTGTATGGAAAAAATTAGCTGAATATAAGATCGTTCGAAAGATTGTTTATGCCATTGTGGGTGTAATTTCTTACCCCGGTTTAATGATCGTCAATAAATTAAAGATCAGTGGTACAGAACACATACAAGACCTGCCGCCGCGCAATGTTTTATTTGTATCAAATCATCAAACTTATTTTGCCGACGTAATAACCTTCCTCCATATTTTTTGTGCAGTTAAATGGCGCAAAAAAAACCGTTTGGGCTTGCCTTATTATTTGCTGAATCCATTTACAAGTGTATATTATGTAGCCGCCGAAGAAACAATGAAAAGCAGCTGGATCAGCAGGCTGTTTACAATAGCCGGGGCTATAACGGTAAAGCGTACGTGGAAAAAAGATGGTGGGGAAGTGCTTCGTGGTTTAGATACATCTGACACACGTAAAATACAAAGAGCACTTGGCAAAGCGTGGGTGATTACTTTCCCGCAAGGAACAACAAAACCTTTTGCACCCGGGCGTAAAGGCACGGCATACATAATTAAGCTAACAAAGCCTGTTGTTATACCTGTTGTGATACAAGGTTTTTGGCGTGCCTTCGATAAAAAAGGATTAAAGATGAAAAAGAAAGGCGTGCAACTGTCTGTTACCTTTAAAGCGCCACTACAAATAAATTTTGAAGCACCTGCAGAAGAAATTTTAGCACAGGTGATGGATGCCATTGAACAAAGCAAAGAGTACATGATGAAAGGCCCGCACCATTGGAAAACAGAACCTAAAAAAGAAACCGCCTAATCAATTTAAATTACTTTCCCCCGCTTTTTACCGAAACGCCGGTGCTATCCGTAATAGGCAAACTTTGTTTGCGTTTTCCTTTTTTCCTGCCGAATAAAATTTCAGATAAAGAATTGAATTCTTTTCGATAGGAAAGTTTTGCGCCTGCTCTTTGCCCGGGTTTTGCAGTTTGCGCCGGGTCTAACTGGAATTCATTGTTACGTGTATAAAAGAGTGTTGCCCTTACCGACCCGGATTCATTAACCAATAATGAAATATTTACATCGGGTAATATTTGCAAATTCTGTTGCAACGCTTTATTTTCTTGAAGAGGTACATCCAAAGCACCTCCAAAATTTATTTGTATCCTTTCGTTTAAATAAGATTTACCAAAACTAAAATTGAAATTTCCCTGGTTGATATTAAAACCATCCGATGTATTAACCAGGTTGCTGTTGTACAATGAACCGGTAAAATTAAATGTCAGGTCATTGTTTTGCAAAAGCTTTGAAAGTAACTGGTTCAAACGTTTGTTGATCTCTCCAAAGAATAAACCTGAAATGGTGCTATAAGCAAATTCGTTCAGTGGGTTGTAACCATTCAAATTTGATTCACTCGGTGCAAAAGAATTGGTTACAATTAAATAGGTAACCTGTTTGTTTATTTCGTTCGTATTCTTTTCTATTTGCTGCACACCAAATGCTAAAGAAGGATCACTGCGGGCTGCACTGTTCTCCGGGAATTCAAGTTGAAATGTAAAGGTTGGTCTGAACAATTCGCCGGTAAACGTTGCAATTACATAAACATCACTTCGGAAGTTGTCATAATTTGACAGCGAAAGCGAGGAAGCAAGTGGAGCAAAACTTACATTTTCTGCAGTGTACACCGCTTCAAACCTGATTTGTGCGGTATAAGGGTCCCCTGTCCATTCAATATAGTTGTTTGCACCCTGGCGTAACACAAACGGCTTTTTAAAAAACGATTGAAAAGTATACAGGTAGTATCCATCCTGCAAGTCAAATCGGCCACGCATAGTAAGTGGTTCAGATGTGCCGGCTCTCAATCTTAAAATGCCATTACCACGACCTTTAATTATATCACCCGTAGCTTCATCAAGTATCACTTCTACATTCACTAAGGGGTTTGCAGTTAAGCTAACATCATAGGTCATATTTGAGGCCGTGCCGCGAATGTCTTGTTCCGTCATTTCCCTACCATACTTACGTTCCACCATAAAACTTGCCTGCCCGCTTTCCCTGGTACTTGATGGTGGCAGTGTTATGTAAGAACTATCAACAGTTGATGGATTCGCTTCAATATACATACGCATGTCATATTGAGGACCAATTAATTTCATAAAACCAGTACCAAATGCACGTCCGTAAAACTGCTGGTTATCGCTGTAGGTTGTATTAATTAATTGCATGGGTTGGTTGTCGACTTCTGCCTCCAAATCAAATTCCATGTTTTTAAAACTGTTGTGAAAAATGCTGCCGCGTAGGGTGGCTGTGTTGCCTTTAAAATCACGCAACTTCATGCGGCCAAAATCAATTGAGTTCTCTGTTAGATTAATTTCTGCGTCATCAACCTTATAAAATACCTGGGTAAAATTTACTTTTAAACCACCATCAGTTAATCTTGCTTTACCAATGTAATTACGGTTTGCACCTTCACCTAAAATGTCAAGGTTGCCGGTAACAAATCCTTCCAGGTCAGAAAATAAAGTGCCTATAAACCGCTCTAAGATTTTAACCGGGTAATGCACTGGTTTTATGCTAATCCTGTCCAGATGCAGGTTTGCAGAATCCTTTAGATCAAGGTCAAGATCAAAATTTATTTTTTGATTGTCATCAACATTATTTCCCAATCCTGTTAAACGGCCGGTACGATTATCATAGGCAATTGATGCTTCAACTTGCCCGATGGAATCGTTATCGATGCGCAGTTGGTCTGTTTTTATTTTAGAAACTACATTGAAACGGTTCTGTGGATCTTCTACAATTATTTCGCCGGTTAACATTCCTTCTATGCGATTGCTTTTAACAAAGAAAGGAGTGATGTCGCCGATGTTTAAATTTTGTAATGAAACATGCAAATCGTTCCAGGTGCCAATGTCAGAAGGCTGTGTACTAATGCGAATTTCCTGGTTGGATTCACGAAGGACTAGACTTCCTTGTACCACGGAGTTCTTTCGGAAATCCAGTTCGCCTCCTTGTTCAATGTTCCAGGTTTTTCCATTCAATACAAAGGAAGATGGATTAAATAAAACACTTGCACCGTTTGAGAATGTTTTTATCTGGGCCGATAGCGCAGCCTGGTTAATAGTTTGGTTTGCCGTTGTATTTATATTGATATCTGAAACATCATTTCTTGCTAATACGGTAAAGGTTGTTTGCGGAAATACCAGGCTATCATTGATGATGGCATTGTTTACTTGCCCGGTCAAGTACAGGCTGTCAAAATTTCCCTTTGCATCTAATTGAACATCTGCAAAACTGTATTGCTGAAAGTTAAACAGGGGTACATCAGCATTTAGCAGCAAAGAATTTTCTGCAACATTTAATGAGCCGGTAATATGACTGTTGTTAAAGCCGGAAAGTCTTTTATCAATCAATTGAATGTAATCTTCTACAACGCCGGTGGTAATGTCAAATGTGAAATTTTGGTTGGGCAATTTTCGACGTGGTGCTCTGATATAAGAAGGATAATAACGGCTAAGAAAAACCGTAAAAGCATCCGGTAAAGATTCAAGATCAAATTGTCCTGTTACTGTTGCATCAAACTCTGTAGAACGAATTCTTGCTGTTCGAATTCCATTTGCAAAATGTGAAGAAACAATCAAGGAATCTACGGAAAAGGATTTTTCACCTTGCTGAAAAGTAACATTGCTTAAGCTTGCATTGCCAAGGATGTTTGCAATATTTTTTCCTGTAAAATTTAAATCCACCCTGCCAGATAAGGATACATCTTCCTTGGTCAATTGTAATGCTTTTAAATTCGCTTTTACAATGTCTGCTTCAACATTAAAAGTTGGTTCCGATCCACGAAATGTGATCAAACCATTTAATTGAAGATCTGCATTTGGATCTTTAATATTAAATACACCATTAAAAGCCCTGTCGTTGAACCTTCCGTTAATCGTAATATTTTGGTACGTGTAGTTGCCGTAATGAAGCTTGCGCACCTTTCCATTGAGTGTCGCATCTAATTTATTTAATTGGAAACTTTTTCCTTTTACATCGCCGGAAAAAGCAATCTCACCTAATTGTTTGTTATTTAGAAATTGTCCTAATTGGAAACTATTTGTTGCCAAACTGCCTGAATAAACAGGTTCGCCGGATTTGGGCAACTTCATATTTAGGTCAGAGGTTATAGTGCCTAATGCGGTTTGAATCGTTCCATAGGTTACAAAGTCATTTATAAATCCGGTAAAAGAACCATTAAATTTTATAGCGCCTAATTTTGCAATGTTTGGTGTGCGAATCTTTCTTAATGCCGGCGCAAAGGCAACTGCATCTGCATAATTCGTTCTCAATTCTTTTGCATCAACATTTATAAAAGTTGCATTAATATCGGGTAAGCCAACAAGACTAAAATCACCAGTTAATGATGTACTGATTCCTGCCCTGATTTTTACCCGTTCGCCTGTTAATGCATCAACTGTTCCTCTAACTTTTCCATCTATATCAATTTGCTTATTGAGGTCTTTTATCCCGGGAGCAAAAAATGCCAGGTCATCGCTGGCTACCCACGAATCTTTAAAATCTGCTGTTAGCGTAACAGCATGAATAAAGTCGTTCATATCACCGATCCGGTCAAACTTCATCGAAAAATAATCTCCTAAAACACTTCGGTTTGTTTTTAAGTAAAGATTACCGAATTCCATTAATTGCGGGTGAAAGCGAAGATCGGTTTTAAGGGCTTGAACAAGCAAGCCGCTGCGTTCTTTTGTTTTTAGATCGACGTTGGCCTTTAAGGTATCTGCTATCCAGCGAAAGTTTTGAATGCTTCCATCAATTTCACTAAAGTCAAGATGTTTTCCATCGAATGTAGCTATAGTAGGGGTAAGGCTTCCATTGTCGTTGCGGTATCGGCCTTTTTCAATATTGAAATCTTTTATGACAACATTCCAGTTATCGGGGTTCCATTGTAAAGCAGTATCTGAAATAACTACCTTACCTGTTTTTGTAACTAAAACTTTTGTTGTGGGAGGGCGGTTGCCTTTATAAACATATTGGTGAAAAAAGGGTTGCACAAGATCAAGAGAAGTAATATCGATCCTGTTTTTTGTAAGGCTTATTTCATTTGCATCTAAATTGAGCGAACCCAATTTTATATACATGTCGCTGCCGGCCCAACCATCTTTTTGTACAAATGAAACGTTTTTCATCAGCACCTTTTTCAGGTCGAATTCTATGCCTGCTTTTTTTTTGCCTCCTCCGGGGGAAGAAAAATAATCTTTTAAAAAACCATAGTTCCAGTTAGAATCCTGCCGGTTGAAATTGATGATCGCATCCTGCAAGCCAATGTATTCCAGTACGGCCTTGTCTTTAAAAAAGAACCAATCGGTAATGCGTACCTGCACTATGCCGGCATAGAGTAGGGTGTCTTTTTTACGGTCTTCAACAAGTACACCTTCAAGGTTCATTTTATTAAAGAAGCCAAATTCTACGTGCTTAATATCAATGCGGCTTTGAAGGTCTCTTGAAAGTTTAGTAGTTACCCGGCGGGCCAGCCAGTTTTGTCCACCCTCAGTTTGTACAAATGCAATGGTAAAGCAAAACAAAATGAGCAGGACAAGAATGATGGCTAATAATATTTTGGCAACTTTTTGCAGATGGCAATGTTTAGCTGTAAAAATAACCATTAACATTCTTAGGACAACTGCAATGATTACTTGTAAAACCAAAGAAATGTGAAATATGTTGAAAGGAGATACACTCTACAACCAAGTTCATGTTTATTTTATATTATACTTGCGGTTTTCCTGAGTTGTTATTATATAAATTCTAATTGAATTGATCATTGCTCCTAAATAAAAAAGTTGCGGGTATTGATTCATTAATAACCTTCCGCTGCATCATCACCGCGGCTATCAGCAACAGCTTCAAACCTGCCGTCCTTTAAAACTTTAATTACTTCTGTTCGGCCAATAGCGCCTCTTTCATTTATTTTATAACCCATTTGCTCAAGTGCAGTTTTGGTTGCTAATGGAAAAGTTTTTTCAACATCAATTCTATCGGGCAACCACTGGTGGTGAAACTTTGGCTTATTAACCGCATCATCAGTTGATAAACCAAAATCAATAATGTTGACAATGGTTTGAAAAACGGATGTGGGAATCGTTGTTCCGCCAGGGGTACCAATCACTAAAAAGGGTTTTCCATTTTGTAAAACAATTGTAGGCGTCATTGAACTAAGCATTCTTTTACCGGGAGCAATCGCATTCGCTTCTCCACCTATTGCACCATACATATTGGGCACACCGGGCTTTACACTAAAATCATCCATTTCATCATTCAATAAAAAACCGGCGCCACCAACAACAGTCTTACTGCCATAACCATCATTTAAAGTTGTTGTTACCGATACGGCATTTCCTTCTGCATCAATTACACTCAAGTGTGTTGTTTCTTCACTTTCAGCAACCGGTATTTGTCCGGGTTGAACAACCGTGCTGCTTCCTGCTTTGCCAGGCACATAATCTTGCATGCGTTGTTTTAAATAAGTTTCACTTACCAAGGTTTCAACTGGTACTTTGTAAAAATCTGCATCGCCCATAAATTGTGCCCTGTCTGCATAAGCCCGCCTTTCCACTTCCGTCATTAATTGTACTGCCTGCGCCGAATTAAATCCATATGTTGCAAGTGGTTTGTCTTCCAGCATTTTTAGCATTTGATTTATTAAAACACCCCCACTACTTGGCATAGGCATAGAAACAATTGTATATCCCTTGTAATTAAATTGGTGCGGTGTTCTCCATTTTGCTTTATAATTTTTAAGATCATCGTAAGTAATAATGCCACCGCCACGTTTCATTTCTGCTACAATTAATCTAGCAGTTTCACCTTCGTAAAAACCTGCAAGACCATTGTCTCTAACTCTTTTTAATGTATTTGCGAGGTCAGTTTGTTTAAGCGTATCACCTGCAATCCATGGTATAGATTTTTGAAATGCAGTTCTAACGGTATTGTATTTTTCCAATTCTTCCTGCAAATTATTTAATGATGAAGCTTCGCGTTGCGTGATGGCAAATCCTTTTTCTGCTAATTGAATGGCCGGCTCAATTAATTGTTTCATTGAAAGTTTTGCATACTTCATACTTTCAAATAATCCGGCAATTGTGCCCGGTACGCCACTTGATAAATGGCCTTTCAAACTTTTATCAGGTATAACATTGCCTTGTGCATCCAGGTACATATCGCGGTGTGCACTGCCTGGTGCCATTTCCCTGTAATCAAGAGTTACAGTTTCACCGTTTGCAAGGCGACCAACTAGAAAACCACCTCCACCAATATTGCCTGCACCCGGGTAAACCACGGCCAGGGCGAGTTGTGTGGCAATGGCTGCATCAATTGCATTCCCGCCTTTCTTTAAGATGTCAACGCCCACTTTACTGGCTAAGGGGTGTGCCGATGCAACCGCACCTTTCTTTGCAATTACATTTTTGTTAGAGGTGTATTTATAAGGATCAATATTTCCTAAAGAATTTTGTTTGGTAGTGCTGCACGAAATGAGAAAAATAAACCCAGTAATAAAAAAATAAGATCGCATATAAAATATTTGAAGCCGTTAAGTTACTGATTCAGTAAATGAAGTTCATGCACTATTTGATTTTTACCTTTTTCATTCTATCTTTAGAAGACTCCCTCTTGAAGACTTTCCCGATTAACATCTTTTCACAAGTCAGACCACGACTTTTACACCCCGCCCGACACCGGTTCACTTCTCACCGCTATGTTTGCGGACCTGGAGCGGAATTGGAACCGGCCCGCAGAGGCCAGCATCCGCAACTCCAGGGGAACGATCGCAACACAAAACAATGGGAGCTTCAATGAGCAAGTTCACGAAGTCTGCGAGCATGGCCACGATCATGGCTTTTGCGGCCGGCACGGCATTCGCCGAG